>JAEOSD010000006.1 GCA_016840545.1 Promethearchaeota archaeon | reverse complement strand
ATATTGTTTTTTGAATTCCTCTATCGCAGAATCTAAATCTTTACATAAACTATGCATATCCGGCATTATAAAAGCACGTAACCTCCGCAACCCAGTAAGTTCTCCTTCTAATTCCCGTCTAAATGAATATTGTTCCCATTCATAAACCCTTAGAGGAAAATATTGAGGTTTTAAATTCATGGATGAGAATAAATCAAATAAAAGAAAATCTGAAGCATATCGCAATAAATATCTATCACTTCCAGACTCAAGCCAATAACTTCTAGCTGGAAATCTTGCTGTTTGAGCAGTTAACTTTTTATTCTTAACTGTATACATTATTGGAGTATCAATAAGTATCGCACCGTAATCGATTAGCTTATCCTCAACGAAATTTTTTATCAAATTTTTCATTATAACTCCTTTCGTATACCATCTTAAATTTCCAGCATCGGTATTTGGATCAAAATCAACTAATTCAAATTCTTTCATCACTTTTATGTGAGCAGGTTCTATTGATTTATCCACTCTCCTAGATCCAAGTTCAGATTTTAGAAACATGTAAAAATCTTGATCTTTAACTTCCTTAAACGGAAGAACATTATGCTCATCATCGAATTTTATATCTAATTCATTACCTGTAGGAGTGATTACCTTGAAGATGGAATTCTTAATTTGTTCTTCAGGTGTAATTGCCAATTTTACATCTCTATACATTTCAGCTACTTCATGACCAATGCAGGAAATTTCAAAAGATTTGTACCATCCAAAAGGCGAAAATTTTGCGTTAATTCCTTTTTCATTTAAGAATTCAGCTATTTTTGGACATACTTCCATAGCAACTGCTTCATTACTAAGAAATTTGCTTAAATGAGCCCAAGGATAAACTAATACCTTATCAACTTGGTACATACTTCTATCCTTAATTAATTCGACAAATTTTCTTTGTTTTCCTTTGGTCTTACCTTCTTCGATATTTTTATTGTAATCTCGTATTTCTTCATTCTTTTCTCTAATTTTCTCTGGAAAATTTGTTATTTGAATTACAGCTTCTTCAATTACATCAGCCCCCTGCTTGGAAATCAAATCTGTGTCATAAGTATCCTGATCTTCAACTGAAACATAAGCAACAAGTATTAAACCCTTCATATCGATTATATCTTCTGGAAATTCTTGTGGCTCACTTGTGGCAGGTTTGTTCTTAACAACTTTTACGCCATCTGAATGAATTAATAATATTTTCATGATTATCTTGATTGGTTAATTAATTATGAAATCTCTAACAAAAAATTCTAAATATTTTTCTAGCTTTTGATAATTTATTATATTTAAAATTCAAATTAATTATTACTAAAATAGTTATCTATTAGAATGAATCTTAAAAACATTTTTTCAGAACTCATACTAGCATTAGATAAATTAGATCTAGACCGTGAAGAAATATTAAAAATTTCTCGAACAATTATTCGCGATTGTAGTATTGCGATTAAAAATATTCATAGAAAAGAATATGAACAATATCATCAAAAATTAACTAATATTAAACGTATTCATGAAAAACTCGTTTCAATCGTAAAAAGTAATCCTGGAGCATTTTTTAAGTATTTAAAAACTCCCGAGCAAGAATATGCTGAAGCAGTAACCTTCTATTCAATTGTAGCTGATAAAGAATTACCAAACCCTAGTGAATTGAATATTAATCCATTGAATTATGCATTTGGTTTAGCCGATGTTATTGGAGAATTAAGGAGATATGCATTAGATAATATAAGAAATTCACAGATTCAAGATTTAAATAAAATTTTAGAAAACATGGACGAAATTTATTCTTATTTATTTGCATTAGATTATCCTTCTGGATTAACTCAGGATCTAAGACAGAAAACAGATATAGCAAGAAGTATAATCGAAAAAACACGAGGAGATATTTCCATTTCTTTACAAATGAATGAATTAAAAACATGCATAGAAAACAATGTCAAATTAAATAAATAAAATAGAAAAATCTCTATAACGATACCAATGCCCTTTGAAACTGAAAAAATAAAACATGAAAGCAAGATAAATTATGAGAAAGCATGGCTTGAGACTAAAAACCTTTTGAAGTTAAAAGGCAACTATTTTAATTTGGTGAAAAAGGGTAAAAGTCATATTGTAAATGACTTTATCTTTGATGCAAGGAAAAAGATGCTCTCTCTAGGGTTTGAAGAACTAGTTTTACCAATGTTTGTTGAGGAAAGTGAAATTTATAAACAATATGGTCCTGAAGCGGCTTTAATTCTTGATAGATTATTTTATTTAGCGGGTTTACCTCGCCCCGATATCGGAATTTCAAAGGAAAAAATTAATTTTTTAATGAAAATAATTCCAAATTTTAATAAAATTGATGTATTAAAGAATATCTTTAGATCATATAAAAAAGGAGAAATTGAAGCTGATGATTTAATTGAGACTTTTATTGAAAGGTTAAAAGTTGAAGAGACTGAAGCGACCGAAATTATTGATAAAATTTTTCCAGAATTGAAGAATTTAAAACCAATCCCTACAAAAACTACTCTCAGAAGCCATACTACGGCTCTATGGTTTTTAGTATTAAATGAATTGCAGAAAAAAAAGCCCCTTCCACTTCAATATTTTTCAATTTGCCCTAAATTTCGTCGAGAACAAAAAATTGATGCCACTCATCTATATTGTTCTAATACTTTATCTTTAGTTATCATGGCAGAAGAAATCTCCTTGGAAGATTGTCAGAATATTGCATCTGATATATGTGAAAAAATAGGGTTTAAAAATAATAAATCAGATATTAAGAAAGCTACATCAAAGTATTATGCTCCTCAAACTGAGTTTGAAATATTTGTAGAACATCCTAAAACTAAAGAATGGATTGAGATTGGAGATGGAGGATTTTATTCACCTGTAAGTTTAGCACAATATAATATTCAGTATCCTGTTTTTAATATTGGTTTTGGTATTGAGAGAATTTGTATGATAAAAACTGAAATTGAAGACATAAGAAAATTAGTATATCCTTACTTTTATGAAGATATTGCGTTTTCAGATGAAGAAATCAGTAGATCAATTAACTATAAATATATACCATTAACTGAAAAAGGAATTGAAATCAAAAATGCAATTTTACAAACAGCCTTGAATAGGAAGGATGAGAAATCTCCAATAGAAATTAAGGTTTGGGAAGGAATCATAAAAAATAAGAGGATTGCTGTATTTATATGGGAAAATGATAAAAATGTAAAATTGCTAGGCCCTGCCTCCCTTAATAAGATATGGGTACAAGATGGAAACATTATAGGATTACCTCCAAATGAAATTCCTGAAAATGCAATCAACACAAATAAAAATTACCTTGAAGCTATCGCTTCAGAAATGGCTTATAATATAGAAATTTTATTAGATCAAAATAAAACTTCTTATGAATATAGAATAAAAATGTGTTATCGTGCTTCTGAAGTGAATTTAGAGGTAAATGATGTTGTACTAGAATATATTCACTCTAAACAAAAAAAAATTGATATTAGAGGACCAGTTTTTATCGGTCTTTCATTTAATGTAATTGAATGAATATTAGAAAATAGGTTTTAAAATGAAAAAGAAGGTATTAGTTGCTGGAACTTTTGATATAATCCATCCAGGTCATATATTCTTGTTTAATGAGGCAGCAAAAATAGGAGATGTATATGTAATTGTTGCTACAGATAATAATCGGGAATTATATTCAGGTGAACGTCCTATTATCCCAGAACAACAGAGATTAGAAGTTGTAAAAAATATCAAAAATGTAAAAGAAGCTAGATTGGGAAGAAGTGATAATGACACTCTTAAAACAGTCGAAGAGATTAATCCTGACCTTATCTTATTAGGTCCAGATCAAAAGTATGATCTTAATACTTTAAAGGAGGGATTGAAAAGAAAAGGATTAAACCATATAGAAGTAAAAAGAATCAAATCATATTATGATAAATATGCTTTGCATTCTTCTAGTTTAATAAAAAGGAAAATTATTAAGATTTATAAAGAAAATAAATAGTTGCATAGTTAATGAAAGAAAGTGAAGAGATCACCCCTGAAAATTATGCTAATTGGTTCGCTCTATTTGAACTTTGTCGATTAACAAAAAATAGAAGGTCTATTAATATCAGTAGCGTAGAATTTGGAGAACTATTAGGTTTAAGCCAACAAACTGGAAGTCGAAGAATTAAAGATTTAGAAGATTTAGGCTGGATTAAAAGAAGAAGTGAAGGTAAAACACAGAAAATCTCAATTACAAAATTGGGGGCAAGCGTAATGCTTAATATATATAAAAATCTGAAGGAACTTCTCGAATCTATATTGATTGTAGGGGAAGTAGTTGAAGGAATACATGAAGGAGGTTATTATGTGGCTATTAAAGGTTATTTCGATCAATTTAAAAAAAGATTAGGTTTTGAACCTTATAAGGGAACACTCAATTTGAAGTTGAGTGATACAGATAATTCAATTTTAAGAGAAAAACTGCATCATATTAGACCTGTAATTATTAACGGATTTAAAAATCAAGAAAGAGAATATGGCCCCGTAAAATGTTATGACGTGCACATTTACAGATTTGATAACAAGAATAATCGTCGTAAAGCAGCAATACTTGATATAAAACGAACCCATCATAAAAAAAATGTGGTAGAAATTTTAGCTAAACCTTATTTGAGAGATTATTTCAACTTGAAAGATGGAGACAAGCTTATTATTGAAGTAATTAAAACAAAAGAATAAAAGCTCACTCATCAATTTTATTCATTTAGATAATTGATTATTAATTTATTAATTTTGAAAAACCTGTAAAAACCCGTAGCTAAGACCAAAATCATAAAAATAAAAAGAAATTCATTGATATATCCTAAAAAAGACGTTAATAACATAGATATGAATATATAAAATAATCTTTCCGATCTTGCCATTAATCCAAAATCGAAATCTCCCTTATATATTACTTCTGCTTTAGCTCGTAAATAGCTAATCATAAGAGAAGTTATAAAGGAAATAAGTATAATTATTTTTACATCCACAAAATTCCAGAGAATATTATCCCAACAATAAATTAAAAGGGCTAAAAAAATTATAAATTCACTAATCCTATCCATTAATGAATCAAAGAAACCACCAAAAGTAGAAGTTTTATTTGTTAATCTTGCAATTGCTCCATCTACTCCATCAAAAATTCCAGTAATAAAAACAAAGATTGAAAATATTAAGAGATTAGATAAAATCACTAAGAAAAAAAAACTTAGAAAGGAGAACGCTAGCATTAAACAAGTTGCAATATTTGGAGTAACCCCAATCCTACTTAAAGCCATGGCTAGAATTTTTATCAAAGGACGGAAAATTTTGCGTAATCGAAATTTTGAGGGCATAATTATCAAGTTAATGAATTTTATGAATTATTTTGAGCTTATCCTTTTGAAATTAACCAATTCTACGGTAAGTTCATTTTTATATAATATTTAATTATCACAATAATATAATTTTTTTAATTTTATAGTTTAAATTAAATATTAAATTCGAATAAAACACAAGAGAATGTGAATACTATTGAAATTGCGATTGATACTAAAAGCAAAAACGAAAAAAAACAAGGATGTATCCATAAAGTTTAATGTTGCTCCAAAAAAGCATATTGGATTTATTAATTTTATAAATTTGGCTTTACATCAAGATTTACCAATTACCCTCTCTTTTGAAAAAGTAAGTAAATCAGGTGATAAAGAAGAAAGTAAGATTGCTGGAGTTTTTAAATTCCAAGGGAAAGATACATTAAATTTACAACAATTGAATGAGGAAATCCAAGAAGAACAACGTAAACGTAAAAAGCAACATCAAAAACGTTCATAAAAATAAATATCTTACTCTTTAAGATAAACTAATAAATCCTAATTTAATTAAGTTCTTACATATATTATAAACCTGTTCATGCCCCAAATTTAATTTATTTGTAATCAGTTTAATTGATTTTTTCCCATCTATTTCATAATAAACGTTACAAGCTGTATTACCTGTTAAATAATATTTAGGATTAATTTTTTTAGAACTTATAAACTTTGGAATTTGTCTGCAGTATTCTGGTAAGTCTTCTATGCTTTCATTTTCTGTTTTTAATGCTAATAGACAAGTCTCTTCATTGATTTTTTCCTCAACACTTTTAAAAAGTTCAGTAACTTTTTCTTTAAATTCTTCTTCTTTTTCTTTCTGCTCTTCAGTGACATAGATATTTAAGATGTGTTCAAATGATTTAAATGCATCAACTTTTCCATTCCAATTTAAAATTTGATTAATATTATATTTATTTAGAAAAGCAAAAGAAATCTTCCTTAAAACTCTTTGAACATCTACAGCTTTAGAGTCATCGTCATATGTAGCTAGATATATTAAGTTAGGAATGCTAGATTCTTTAAGAAATGATAATTTGAGTTCATTATTAGAAAGTTTTAATTCACTAATAGTTCCAAGGTCTTCAAATGAATCAGAAAATGAATTTAATGCAGTAAAAAAACCAGAAACCATAATTAAGTTATCTTCGTGTGCAAAAAGTTTTCCTGATTTAGAAATTTCAACTGAATTAAAAAAACTTCTATTTAATAATGGTAAACCATCTTTAATGATGATAATGTCTCTGATCATTTGAATCTCAATAATTAATATATAGAAAGTTATAAAAACTAAACTTTTATATTCAACGAATATATCAATAAAATCTAAGTGCCTAAAAAGAAAAAAAAATGTAATATCTAAATGATATCAAAATAATATCAAAAAATGATTAGAAAATTCATCACTCACCTGAATATAATGAAAACTAGTAATAGAGTTGAAACCTACTGAAAGCATTGATCTTATGTGCAGGTTATGGAACACGATTGCGACCATATACTAATATATATCAAAAAACTATGTTACCAGTTCATGGTAAACCACTATTAGAATATATAGTAGAAGGTTTAATCCATGCTGGTTTCACAGATTTAATAATTGTAGTAGGATTTAGAAAAGAACAAATTATACGTCATTTTCAGGATGGAACAAAATGGGGACTAAATATTGAATATGTGATTCAAGAAAATTTAAATGGGACAGGTGGAGCTATATTATTGTGCGAGAATTTAATCCAAAACCAACATTTTTTTCTAACTTGGGGAGATATTTTAGTCCCTTATCGAATCTATAGAGAAGTTTACGAAATATATAAAAAAGAGAACCTAGATTTCATATTGGTTGCTAACTACATGAAGGATCCTCATAAAGGAGCTGCTATTTATTATGATGGCCTCTATTGTGTAAATATAATTGAAAAACCAAAAAAAGGTAAATCAAAATCAAATTATAATAATTGTGGAATTTTTGTTTTATCAACAGACATATTCGAAGTACTGAAATCTCTAAATCCCTCTAAAAAAGGTGAAATTGAGTTACCTCAAGCAATAAATATTGGAATAAATGAAAGGAATTGGGAAGTCCGAATAGTCAAAATGGCAAAAAAGCAATTTAGAGGAGATTTTGGGGATAAAAATGTCTATAAGCAGTTAAAATCCGATTCAAGTTGGCTTAATAAAATTTAATATTAAAAAAAATATTATTTTAATCTTCATCAAGTTCAGGCGGTTCAGGAAGATCAACTTGTTCCGTTTTTGCTACAGGTTCATCAGGTTCAGGAAATTCGGGAGGCTCAGGATGTTTATGTTCTTTTGTTCTTCGATGTCTACGATATAAAACTACACTAATGATAATAACTGCCCCAATTAGTACAGCTAGAATTATATAAAGCCATGGGAAATCTGGTAGGCTTATTTCACGATACCTGAAAAAGTTTCCTTCTACAACAGTACCATAGCAGTCTCCATGGATGTCAATTTGGTCTATACCAGTATAGCCACCATTATTGTAAATGTAATTTTCAATTATTCGAGTATTATTGCTTGCAGAATATACTTTTATGCCATAATCTCCACAATCATAAATTTCATTTGCGATAATTGTATTATTATTTGAATTTATAAATCTAATTCCATAAGTACTATTTTGAATATAATTATTTCTAAGTTCGTTATTGTCAGAATACCAAAAATAAATTTCTTTACAATCCAGTATTTGGTTATCTGAAATAGTAATATTATAGGAATAACTCAAATGAATTGTTGCTAATCTTATATCATTATCAAATATCAATCCATTAGTAACATTATTTAATTTAATAGCGGTATGTTCTGGTGTTGTTCTTGTATTTATCAATGTACAGTTTTGTATCTTAAAATAGGCATTAGTATTATTAATAAAGATACAGTTAATAGGCCCATCTACATCTATAATATAATCTTCTATTATATAAGGGTTTGCATAAGTACCATCTCCAGAGGTAACACCGTTGGACGGGTTAAATTCACTATTTCCACTAATATTAATAGATTGATGACTTAAATTTATTTTAATAATCCGATTATCGCTTTCTATAGGCTTTAAGTTATCAAGATGGTTGTATACTATACATGAAATCGAATTTATAGAGAACGAAAATAATATCAAAACCATTAAATATTTTATTGCTCTTATCTTCTTCATTTTTTGGAATTCAACTAAAATTTTTTTAATCAACTGATCATAATTACGAACTTATTAAAAAAATTTTTGGGTAACAAGCAAAAAATAATAAATCATTTATAGAAAAAAAACAAATATAAAAGATTAAAACAAAATTTATTATAATTATAGGTATAAGGTGAAATTCTTTATGGGGAGAAAAACTTTCAGATTATTATTAGTAATTTCCTTAATCTTAATAAATACTGCTCTTATTGGAACAATAAACGAAACAACTCCAAGGGGAGCTAATACTTTTAATGCTTTTGAAGAACTGTACAATAGGGATACAGGATCAATTTCTTCCTTAAGCGAGAAAATAAATACTCCCCTTATTAGATATCTTGGACCTGACAACCATCCAATAGAAGGATTTGATCTAAAAAGTCATACCGACGAATTATTCGAGATTGATTTTAGATTAGACGATAACACCCCTAATGAGTGGGTAATCAGAGTTTATGCTTATCTTGATTATAATATTCAGGATACTTCCTTAGGGGATAGCGAAAAATTCGAAGATGGAAGTGATTTTAAGCAGTATCAAGCGGGTATTCCCCCTGTGGTAAACGAACTTAATCCTGACGAGAGTTTTATGGGAGTCAGATATAGCAAGATTTTAGAAGATCATGTACAATGGACAAGCTCAGAAAAAGATTATACCGCAAGAAAAGAGAATGTTGATTTGATTAGCGATAAATTATATTTTCACGTAAAAGTTCTGTACAAAATAGATTTTGAAGGGGATGATTATTATTACTATCGAACATTCTACATTTCTAATTATTGGACATCTAATTTTAAATATAAAACATTAAATATTTATGATGATGATACCTCTCCTCCAACTTTTATTAGTATTGAAATTCAAGATCCACCAATCTACGATAATAATGAAACGATTGATTTTGAAATACTAGTTGAGGACGATACTGGAATTGCAGAGTTATCTATTGATTTTCTAGGGAATCAGTATATCGATGAAGATAAAGATAATCACATATCTATACCCAATCCTGCTATTCCCGGAGAGTATAGTTTAGAGGTTATTGCATATGATGCAGATAATGATCGAGAAGGGGATCAATTAAGATCTAACTTGTATTCAAGTTTCAAAATTTTTGATGATGATGTTAATTGTCCCATTTTTTCAGATGTATGTATACTAAATGCTCCAATATATGATAGTTATGATTATATAATTTTCGAAGTTATGGCTGAGGATGAATCCGGTATTGCAGAGTTATTTATTGATTTTATAGATACCAGATATTATTATAACGATGAAAGTATTCAAATATGGATTCCAAATCCGAGAGTTCCTGGAGTATATCCGTTTTATGCCGTTGCCATTGATAATGATTCTGAGTATGGACAAGATCAATTAAACACCACTATAACATCCTCCTTTGAGATTTTTGATGATGATATTACTCCTCCTCAAATATCGATTTATGAAAATGAAGATTATTTGGATTTAGTAGTTATTGATAATGATGGAGTAGTTGATAGTGAAGCAACAGGAACTTACAAAATTATCAACCAATATGAAGAAGTAATAGCGGCAGGTATACTAGACAAAGAAAAAATTAAATATCGACTTTGCAAAAATATCTTTTATTCAGGAGGTATCGGGACTCATACATTAATCATTCAAGCGACAAATAATGATCTAGAATGGGAAGGTGATGAAGAAACCTCGACTATTGAAAAAGTTATTATCATAACTCCAGATGACTATTTCAAGTTTATAACCAAACAGATTGATGATATTAAGACTTATATTTGCAATATCGTAAATCCATGTATTTGTGGTTTTGTGGTGTGTTTCTTAAATACTATTCAAGAAGATTTAAAAGAAGCCTATAACAACTTTATGGTTGATAATATTATTAAATCTCTAGATTATGTAAGAGAGGTAAGATTAAAAGTATTAGTTAGCATGGATTTAATAGATGGTATTTATGATATCGTATGTATATGTATTGAAGATAGAGACTTTTTATTAGCATCACTACAGAAAATCATTGACAATGTTGACAACTTAATAGATTATTTAATTGACTCTATGTGATTTTTTCGAAAAGAATACCTTTGGAAGTCTATTTGCTTGGATCGGTGAAGAACTTGGATTTGATGATCCTCTCTATTTATTACCTAGAATAGTATCAGAAAGTAAAGTACATTATTCTTTTTGGGAAAATAGTAAATTTTATGGTGATAATTCTGATCATTCCTCCGCTAATGGTTTAAAACAGGCCGTACCTACATCCTTTCTTATATTTTATTGGATGGGTCGTGCTTTTAATATTTTTTAATTATTCCATTTTATTTAATTTTTTAAGACCGAATAATAGTAATGGAATAGCAAATAAGGTACCAAAAGTTATTAAAGGAATACTGAAAAACACTTTTATTAATTCTGGTGGAGGATTATAACTCCCTAATAATTGAAATCCTAAGAATAGGCTTCCAAAGATTGTTGCCATGTTAATAATAACTAAAATCCCGATAGTAAGTTGCATATCACCTCCTTTTTCTTCAAATGCTGGATTTATACATTGAAGTCCTATAGCTTGAGAAACAGATATTAAACTATATATGAGAAGAAATAGAAAAAAGAAAATCGCAGTAAATATATCATATTGAAAAAACAAACTAAAAAAGATAGTCAAACCAATTCCAATAAAGAAGATAATAATAACTATCATTCGCAGATATGAAAAGATTAATACTTTAATATTTCTGGGGGATTTCTTGTATACCCATATTAGCTCTTTCGACCCAACAAAAATATAATTCCCTAAAAATAAACTAAATAACATCCCAGCAATCATAACACTCATCATCATATACATGCTAATATCTTCGATATCTAAATTTGGATAATCTCCTCCTAAAAATGCAAAAATAACTCCTTCAAATAGAGTTAACCCTATGGTATATACAATTTTCATTATATTTTCTCTTTTTCTAAAAAATTCTTTTAATTGAATTATAATTAATCCTTCCCATTTTACTCCCGTAATTTTTCTTATGAATGTATAGAACTTATTTTCTTTTTCAATAATAGTAGTAGTTTTTTCGATGCTGGTTTCTAAAGAGAAAAACACATGCGCCTTTTTGAAAGTTATATATAGAATTGTAAGTGGAATAAAAGTAGCAAGAGAAATGCTTCCCCAGATGTTTAGAAAATAGGCACTTATTAATGCAGGTTGAATCGTGTATAAGATAATATTTGAAAACCATAACGAAGGGTAAAAACTTAAATAGTTTTTAATCTGGGGATTAGATTTTATATAATCAAACAAATATGTAAATGTATACATAATTACTACCATGGCAATAGCTAAAAGAAATAGTAGTACTTTACCTAAATCACGTGCTTTTTCACTTCTTGCTATTTTATGTTCGAGCCAAGAGACTAAAATGGACCCTAATAAAGCAGCAAAAATAACATGTCCAGCTACACATAAATAAATAACTATATAATGAAGAATGTTTAAATTGATAATTGGGTTTATTAAACCAGTTATAACTGGTGCCAATGCTAAAATAAATATTAAATATATTGGTACTTTTCCTATAAATTCTCCAAAAAAAATATCACCTGGCCTAGCTGGTGATGCTAACACGATTTCTTTGTAGCCAACTTCCGTCTTCCGATAAATATTTTGCATTGGATACATTATAATTATCAAGAATAGCATCATTAATATAAATTCTATAAAGTATCCAACAATTGTAAAAATAGTTCCTGGGAAACTAGTGGCTAAAGTAGGCATGAATAAGTCAAAAATTAAAGGCGCAATTAGAAATGCCCATATACAGAGTATTGTATAAATTGATATAAACAACAAAAATCTATGATTGCGAAAACTACTTGTTTTTTTTCTTAATTCTGTTTTGGCAATCGCTTTCCAAGCTGTCATTTTACTTCTTTTTTCTTCTTTTTGTTCTTTTTTTCTCTTTAACTTTTTCAGGTAATTCTTCTCTCCAAGCTAATAAATCCTCAATTTTAGTAACACCCATTATTTTTAAATAAGCATCTTCTAAATCTTGAGCATCAACGGAATCAATAATTTTTCGTGGTGTTCCTTCCACTTTCAAATATCCTTTATCAATAATACCGATTAGATCACACAATTCTTCAGCTGTATCTAAGAGATGAGTACAAATAAAAATGGTTTTATCTGCTTTTTTAGCTAATTCAAAAATTAGATCTTTTACCATTCTAGTAGCAGCAGGATCTAAATTTGAAGTTGGTTCATCTAAGAAAATTATTTTAGGATCTTGTATCAATGCAGCACATAAACAAACTTTCTGTTTCATACCTCTTGAAAAACCTTCTAAAAGATCATTTTCTCTCCCCTCTAAATCAAAAATATCTAATAGTTCATCTATACGAGCAATTATTACTTCTTTTGGTAAATAATATAATTCACCTATAAATTCTAAAAACTCTCGAGGGGTTAATTTTTGATATAAACCAGGAGATTCAGGGAGAAATCCACAAATTTTTTTTACATCCGTACTCTGGGAAATGATATCATAACCACCAACTAATGCTGTGCCAGAAGTAGGGGAAATAATCGAATTTAACATACGAACAGTTGTAGTTTTTCCAGCTCCATTAGGTCCTAAGAGAGCATAAGTTTTACCATAAGCAATTTCGATATTTAAATTATTTACCGCGAAAATTTTACCAAAATGTTTAGTCAAACCCTTCGTACTAATGGCAATATTATCTATCGTTAATTCACCCATTTATTCATTCAAGAATAAAAAGAAAAGATGCTTTTTAATGTTTCATAAATTCTGTTAAATAGTGGTTAAATATCAGCATCAATAAAAAGATCATCAAATTTATATCCCAAAAATTCGGCTAATTCTTCTAAAAATTCTTTACTAAAACTTTTTGATAGTTCCTCCTCATCTATGTCCCCTATTCGAAATAATATGTTATGATCAATACCTTGAGTGTTAATAAAATCCTCTACTTCCTTATAAGGTTTTTTATATTTAATTTCGTTAAGCTCTTCTTTAATTATAGGTTCTTGATAAAATATTTCATTTAAAGGTCTATTTAGCACTTCAGCGATCTTAAAAGAAATTGTAAGTGATGGATTATATTTTCCTTTTTCTAAGAAGTAGATTGTTTGGCGAGAAACTCCGATGCGATCTGCTAGATCTTGCTGACTAAGACATAAATTATTTCTAATTTCTTTGATCCTTGTCTTTATCTTAGTTTTAAATTTCACAGATTTCTCACCAATCAATCAAATAGCAAATCAACTAATTTTTTAAAATTTGAAAAAACTAATTTGTTTTTATGCTAACTCAAATAAATCCTCTATTTTACAATCTAAAATTTCAGCAATTTTAGAAGCCAACAGTAAACTTGGATTATACTTCCCTTCTTCCAAATAGTTAATGGTTTCAATAGGAACACCTACCTTCTCTGCTAACATCACAGCAGATAATTTTGCTTTTTCCCTTAGTTGCCTAATTGAAGTCTTTAATTTTTCTCCCTCTCGCATTTTAGAAAGAATATAGCTAATAAAATTATCAAATGCCAATTGTTCAGGTTTGAAAATTTTATCTTCTAAACCACTTGGGGTTGTAGAAATTTTTGCGATTATTTCCTTAATCTTATTTTCAATTATATGGGGATCTTTTAAACCTGGAATATATCCCTCAGGACCTATACCTCTACGTGTCGTACCTGAACTGACTGCACTATGACCAGCTGTTTCAATTTTTATTGTAAAAGTTTTAAACATCCTATCAAATATTCCTGTAGTTATATTGATATTTTGGATTCTTCTATAAGGAATTGTAGCCCTCGTTTTTGTAAATACGCCATGATTAATCACAATGCTGTCTTTTTGCACCTTATATGTGAAGTTTCGAACAAAAGCTGAAAAATACAAGGCAGATATCAATGCTATAGCTACATATGGAGCTACTACGCTCGTAAAAATTGAAATAAGAAATAAATCAAAATTGAATCCTGTATCTTCAAAATAAACATATAAGCAAATTATTGATACAACCACAGCATACACTACAAGAATTAAATTGTTTTTTAAAACTTCTTTCTTTACATAATCACGAGATATTGTGCCTATATAGACAAATTCTTCCTCGTTCATGATACTTCCTCCCTTTTTTTTTAATATTTAAATTTACTAGTCATTTTATTATATTATTAATATCAACATGGAAATATATATTTTTCTAAATCTTAAACTCAACATTCTTATGATTTATTGAGTAATTGTAGACTTTAAATAAAAAATGCTAAATAATTTTAACTTACATTTATAGAAATACAAAAATCTTTTTTAAATTATAGAAAAATTTAAATATAATGACTAGTAAATTTAACATGGATATAATAAAAAATCATTAGTCATACCTAAAGAAATGTAATAAAAACCCTTTAAAAGTGGGATGTGATTAAAAGAATGTTGGAAAATGAATCCGAAATAATAGAAAGGATTTATGGAATCAACTTTTTAGAGGAAGATGACATAATACTTTTAAAGAAAAAAAGGAAATTGAGGGAAGTTATTGAGAATATAAATATAAGTGATCATCTCTCTGAAAAAGCAAAAAAATATATCATACTAGGACTTGAATCATTTATTATCGCTGCCCATATTGCGTTTTTTGTCCTTAGAATATTTAATTTTTAAAGTGGTGTTCAAAAAGTGGAAGAAGAAATAGAGGAACAAAAAGAATTTATTGTCCTAAAGAAATATAGTCGTATTAAAAAGATCTTAATAATAATCGCAAAGATACTCTTACTTTTCCTCTTCCCGATTGTCGTAACTCTTTTAGACCATTTTATATTTTGAACATTAGTTATTTTTTAATGATTATTAAATATTGGTCTAATCTAGTTTAAAATAAAATAAATAATCTGTTTAATTAACAATCTTACCAATCAAAAAATTATTAATCGTGTAAAATAAATGTCTATAAATAAAAAAGATCGTTATTATTCAAAAGAAAAATATGAAAGTACTTACACCTCATTTTTCTGTGGCGGAGCCTTTTTATTTGTTGCAATTTTATCCTTAGTGCTTTTAACAATGAACAATAATTTCTTAGGACTTTCTGGTTGGGGATATTGGTTATTTATTCCGGCTTTCTTTATTATATTTTTTGGTGGATTTCAACAAATTTATACAAATATGAAATTTAAAAATGCAGTCAAAAATGCAATCATGGATCATGGAGCTCAAGGATCAGTTAAGCTTGAAGATCTCGCACTTCAGGTTGGAATAAAGCCTCGCGACGTATTAAGGGTCCTTGTTGATTTAAGAGCAAATGGACTGATCGCTTATAAGTTTAATCAAGAGACAGGAGAAATCCTTCTAGGAGAAAAAGTACAATATGCCCCCCATGAAAGTTATGTGGCTCCACCAAAGCAACTTCAAGAACCTTTGTCCACAACTGGTAAAAATTTTTGCGTTTACTGTGGTCATAAACTACGTGAAAGTGCTCGATTTTGTGAGAACTGCGGTTCAGAATTATAATTTACAATTAATTTATTAAACTTCATTAATTAAATTCTTTCTTTTTTACTATTTTTAACTAATTATTAGATAATTTTAATTAAAGAGAGATGTTTGTGAGAAATAAAAATCTTACTTTTGGATAAATAATTATTCGATATTAGATGTTAATAAAAAATATAATTTTTGATATATCAACTATTAGTTTATTTAAAGTAATATTAGTTTAGAGGAGTATTAATTATATGAAAGAATTTGATAAATTAATAATTACAGCAACAACAGCGAATTCTTGGATTTATCCTGATTTAAAAAATTGGGCACAAACAACAAATGAATTAATAGAAGATGTTGTGAAGTGCTATGAAGCTGGAGCTGCAATTGCACATGTTCATTTACCCAGAGGTGAAGAAATTGAAACTGTGAAAAGAATAAGAGAACGATGTGATATTATAATACAAGCAGGAATGTCTAGTTATCCAATTGAAGATAGAGCTCCAGATTTTCATGCAAAACCAGATATGCTTTCTGTTATTTCCAATCATCATGCTGAACACTTTCCAGAAACAAATGTAGATGTTGTCCATGATATTGATGAACTGGAGCAGTACTGCATCTCATGTAAGAAATTTAACATAAAAATAGAATGGGAAGTTTGGCATACAGGGTCATATTGGAACCTGAATTATTTAATCGAAAAAAAATTGCTAGATCCTCCGTATGTGTTGACTCTTTTTTTTAATTGGCCAGGAGGGACATGGTCTCCACCGACGGCAGATGAATATTTACACAGAGTTAAATATATGCCTTCCAATAGCATTCATACAATTAGCGTTATGGGAAAAGAACAAACAAAAATAGCTACTTTAGCAATCACACATGGAGGGAATGTTCGAGTAGGTACTGAAGATTATCCTTACGTAAATGAAGGAATACCTGCTAAAGATAATACCGAATTAGTTTCTCGTATGATTAAAATAGGTAAAGAAATGGGACGTAAAGCTGCAGATCCATCTGAAGTAAGAAAATTATTAGGAATTTAATTTAAGTACTATCTTGTTGTCCAACCACCATCTAACCTTAAATCTGCTCCTGTCATATAAGAGGATTCTTCAGTAGCTAAATATAAGATTCCAGTGGCTATCTCTTCTGGTTTTGCCCAACGTCCCATAACTCCTTCTTTTTCGAATTCTTTTTTAACTTCCTCATAAGAGACGCCCCTGTCTTTAGCTTGTTTAGCAACATCACTTTGCAACATTGGTGTATCTGTTGCACCAGGACTTACGCTATTAACTCTCACATTATAGGGTGCTAAATCTAAAGCTAAAGCTCTTGTATATCCTAGTACTCCTGCTTTTGTTGAACAGTAATTAGCATGCGCTACTTGCCCAATATGAGCTGCCACTGAAGCTAAAGTAATAATAGAGCCCGATCTCTGCTTTTTAAAGTATGGTACAGCATACTTACATGTATAATGAGTTCCTTTAAGATTCACATCAATTAATAGATCATAATCCTCATCTGGAAAGTCCTCAACAGGACCTACTCGTACAACTCCAGCATTAACAATTAAGACATCTATTCGACCATGCATATCTACAGTTCTCTCAATCATTTTTTTTACTTCTTCTGGTTTTCTTATGTCCACATTCATAATTGTGGTTCTTTCTTGTGCTTCACCTAAGGCTTCATATGTTTTTCTAAGACCAACTTCATCGATATCAGATAAAATTTGAATTGCGCCTTCTTTTGCAAATAATGCAGCTGTGGCGCGTCCAATTCCAGAAGCTGCACCGGTTAATACTACTATTTTATCTTTTATTCTCATAAATTCCACACCTTCACTTTACTACTATTTCTTTATCAAGCTTAGTAAGTCTTTCTGTCCCTGTGCCTGTAATTCGATAGCAATCCTCAATTCCTACTAATCCTTGACCTCTTACATTAAGCCAAACTTCTAGATCTAGAACTATATTCTCTTCAAATGGAACATCCATAGCTCCAGTAGGACCAAATAAGTGAGTTTCCTCACATTCAAGTCCAATGCTATGTCCAGTAATTAAATAAAAACCTCTTTTTGTAAGAGATTTCAAAAAACTCTGAGCCTCTTCTCGGAATTCTCTAGCATTCACTCCTGGTTTAATGTTATCGGCGCAGTAGTCTTGAACTTGAATCATATAATCCATTGCTTCTTGAGCCTTTTTAGGTATCTCTCCAATAACAACTCCCCTACTCACATCAGAGATATATCCTTCCCAAACTGCTCCAAAATCAAAACGTACAATATCATTTGGTGTGACTGGAATTCCTAGACCTGGAGCTTCCGGATCCGATGGTCCAATATTCATTGTGAGATGATCCCATCCCCATGCTCCCTCGTCTACAATAATTTTTCTTGCAATTTGTAATAATTTTGTATCTGGTACATTCAATTCAGTCGCATCAATACAAGCTTGAATTGCTTTTTCTGCCACTTCAGTAGATTTTTTAATTCGTCTAATTTCCTCTTCTGACTTAATTAATCTCATATCAATAAATGCTCTATCTCCATTTACCACTTTAGCATTAGGAAATTTCTTTTGTAAAGCTTCAGATTGGTATCTAGGCATATAAGATTCAAGCGCAATAGTTTGATCTCTTAAATCCCATTCTTCCACTTTTTTTAATAATAAATTTACCGCTGCATCCAAAGAACCAATTCTAATCACTTCACTTGGATCAAGCCAAGAGAATTGTTCTACACTATCATACAAAGACCATATAAAAGCACTTTCTTCACCATCTCTTCTAACCATTGAAAGAAATGGATATTGATTTGATAATACATATAAAATTGGATTAGGGGCTACATGAGTTACTGGTAGTCCAGTAGTATAAAAAACATTAACAGGTGTAGAAGCAATTAAAAGATCAATATCATATTTGTTTAAAACTTCTTTTGCTCTTTTTTTACTATAACCTATTGGTTCAATCATTAAATCTCATTGATTTTTATTTATAAATGATTAAAATAAAGTGTTAGTTAAAAATTTATAACAAAATTCTTTTATTCAATAATTATGATCATAATGTAAAAATATAGTGATTAGGAGCAAATCTATAAAAATTTTAATGCTATTTCTTAATTATGGAATTTGTTAAGTATGGAATAATTGGCTCTGGCACTGTTTGGCGCTTTCATAGAATTGGATGTAAAAGTAATCCAAAAATTAAATTTACATCTGTTTATGATATCAATGAAAAAGTTGCGAGAAGGAGCGCCAAAACTAGTAAAATGAACTATTACAATAGCGTAGATGATTTAATTAAAAGTGATATTGATGCGGTATTAATAATGGTTCCCCATTTTCTTCATGAAAAGTATGTTACTGCTGCTGCAGAAGCCGGTAAACATGTACTTTGTGAAAAACCCATGGCTACTACCCTTGAGGGATGTGATGATATGATAAAAGCTACTAAAAAGGCAGGAGTAAAATTCATGATCGCAGAAAATCACCGCTTCTTACCTGCTCATGCATATATAAAAGATGCTCTACAATCTGGATTAATTGGAAATATATTTTTAATTCGATCTTATGAAGGTGTTAATGAAATTCCTGGACTCATGAAGGAAGGATTCTGGAAAGGACATCCAATTTTAGCAGGAGGAGGATCTTTAATGGATATGGGAGCTCATAAGTTTGCCACTATCAATTGGATTTTAAATGATAAAGTGGAATCTGCATATTGTTGGCTAACAAAGCAATGTACCAATTTAGATGAAAAAGCTGAAGATAATGCTATGGTTCTTTTAAAATATTCTAAAGGAACTATTATTGAAACTTTAGTAAGTTTTTCAGTTATTTCACCCCCTACTAATAGTTTAGAGATCTATGGAACAGAAGGAACAATTATAGAAAATCATGAATGGTATAAACCAGTTAGAATTTTTTCCAACAATGAAAAAATGGGTAAGAATAAAGGTAAATGGCATGAACCTGAAATAAATCATGGACCTTTTCCAAAATATTATGAAATCTCTATGGGTGCTGAAGATTCACATTTCACTGATTGCATACTTGATAATAAAGAACCTGAATTTACTCCCCAACAAGCTAAAGAAGCTATAGCAACAGTGTTATTATCATATCTATCAGCAGAAAGAGGGAAAACTACAAAATATGAAGAGTTAATGAAAATTTACAAAACTGAAGGTACAAAGACAATTCTTGAAGGATTAAATAAATCAATTCAAAATAATTACTGTATAGAATAAGGATATATGATAAATATTAATTTTGTAAAGCAAATTATAATTCTACTAAACTTTACGGCTCTTCTTTTTTAAATACCCTTTTTATCTTATTTTCATTAATTTGAAAATTCTTCGAGATGAATCTTCATTTCAAAAGGCTTTGTTAATAATTCAGAAGTAGCTTTTATTGAAAATGGAGAATTTCAAATTGAAAATTTAGACTTTTCCTCCTTATTAAGTGATGAAAATTTAGTTCAGAATTGTGATTTAGCAAAAAAAGAATATCTTACCATGGCAAATGATATTCATACACTTCTAAAAAAATGTGATAATTTAAACAATAATCAGAAATTAGATTATTGTAATAGTGAAAGATATTACATGAAACAATATTTAAAATACACCTTATTAAAAGTTAATAAATGTGTTCCTGATTAATTTTAAATTATAAAAAATAAAGTTATTAAATTCCAATTCTTAGGAAAACTAACTTTATTAGTATTAATTATAAGATTATGATATTTTCAAAATCAATAGTTGAAATAATAAAAGAACGAACTTCCTGGAGAACATATTTAAATAAACTCATAGAAAATGAGCCAAGAAGTCAAATTGATAAGCTTTTAAAATTAGAAGATATTGAAAGTCCTTTTAAAAATGTATCTGCTAGTTCTCGATTTCAATTAATAAGTGTACCAGAACTCGATCCCGAGGAAAATATTAAGATAGGTACTTATGGAATGATTAAGGGTGCTCAGGAATTTATAGCTGGAGCCACTGAGAGATCTGAATACGATCTCGAGAATTATGGGTATATATTTGAGGCTGTGATATTAGCAGCAACTGATATGAATTTAAAAACCTGCTGGCTGGGTGGGACATTCAAGCGTTCTCAATTTTCTAAAATGATTCAACTCAAAGAAAATGAGATAATTCCTGCTATAACTCCCATTGGATACCCTGCAACCAGAAGATTGAGAGAAAGATTCATTAGATCGCTAGCTAAAGCTAAAGTAAGGAAATCATGGGATGAAATCTTTTACATTGGAGATTTTAATACCCCAATTAATCAAGAAAGTATTGGAGAGTATAAAACGATTCTTGAAATGGTTAGGATTGGTCCATCAGCTGGCAATAACCAACCATGGAGGATATTAAAGAATGTTAATCGAGATATATTTCATTTTTTTGTAAAGTATTCGGATTCCAAAAGAGGTTCCGTTTATAATAAATTTGTGCGAGTTGATATAGGAATTGCCGTGTGTCACTTTGATCTCACTGCTAAAGAATTAGGACTAAAAGGGAGATGGGAATTCATAAATCCAGAGATT
Organism: Promethearchaeota archaeon; assembly: GCA_016840545.1. Lineage (GTDB taxonomy): Archaea > Asgardarchaeota > Lokiarchaeia > Sigyniarchaeales > SOKP01 > SOKP01. The sequence goes on along the minus strand of JAEOSD010000006.1, from coordinate 16,759 downwards.
ACCAAACCTGAAAGCTTAAAGTATGTAATCTCTTGGAAAGCGACTTGAATTATCAAATCAGTTCGTGAAACACTCATTTCACGTAAATTTTGTTAATATTTCTCATAAAAGAATGTTGAAATTATTTGATCTATAAATTCAGATCTTAGCTCATACTCTAGCTTTAAAAAACTCTCGAATCCATTTAAGGGATATTTATAAGATATTATAATAGATTTATTTTTGACTGTTAAAAATGCATGTTTTAAATACTTCTGCATTGTCGGTAGTGAATATATATAAATAAAATCAAAATCTCTCATGTCAATTTCATAAAAATCTCCATGAATAAACTTTATTTTCCTAAACAATTTACGCTGGTACATTTTTTGTTTTTTCAATAACTTAATATACATTTTTGCCTCCTTAATTAAATCTAGATTAATTTCAATTCCAAAAGACTTGATACAATAATTTAAGGCGCAAAATATAAGTATTTGGCCATTTCCAGAGCCTAAATCAATAAATCTCTGATTTGAATTTTTAGTTAATCTAAAACTTAGGTTTAAAGTTTCGAATATTTTCTGAATTAGTTCTCTATTTGTTTCTAGAAATGGTAAATCTAATTGCGAACTAATTTCTAAAAAGCGAGATTTCTTCATCGCCGGCATCTATTTTATTATATTACACAATAATGTAAACTTTTTCTTCTATTTTCCTATTTTTAAGAGTATTAACGGTTGCGAATTGCAAAAGTATTGTTACCCTTAAAAACTCTTAAAAATTTCTAATATTAAAATTTTAAAACCTCTCAATTCCTTCTTACAAAATGGCTAAAATATTAGTAACTGGTGGGACTGGTTTTCTTGGTGTTCCCTTAGTAGAAAAATTATATGAGCTAGGTCATGATTTGAGACTTCTAGTAAGAGAGACAAGCGATGTTTCTCCCTTTAAAAAAATTAAAAATATAGAATACGTGATAGGGGATGTCCGAGATATTGAAAGTCTAAATAAAGCAGTAGAAAATGTAGATATTATATATCATCTTGCAGCTTATACTCGTATGTGGGCAAGGGATAAATCAATTTTTGAAAATGTAAATATTATAGGTACAGAAAATGTTGCTAAAATAGCCCTAAATAAAAAGATTAGATTAATCTATGTTAGTTCTTTTATCGCATTAGGTGCAACACCTGCCGAACCTGTTGATGAAACGTTTGAAAGTGAGGATGGATTATTTCTTGATTATGCTAAAACAAAATTTCAAGCAAAAAAGCTAATTAAGGATTATATTAGCAGAGGACTTAATGCAACCATATTTTATCCTGGAATTGCCTACGGACCTAGAGATTTTAATATATTTGGCCAAACAGTATTAGACATAGCCGCTAAATCTTTTATGGGATGCCCGGGTAAAGGGATTAATATTGGTAGTTTCGTATATGTGGATGATATTGCAGATGGATTGGCAAGTGTATTAGATAGGGATGATTTAAAAGGAGAAGAATTTATCCTTGGTGGGGTAAATACAGTTTTTAGTGATTGGCTTGACTTAATTGCTGAAATTTCAGGAAATAAGAAAAAAGTAAGACATTTTCCTATGAGTTTAGCACTTATGTATGGTTGGCTATGTGAGGCTAAGACAAAATTTACAAAGAAATTGCCTTATATAAATCGCCCAACAATAAAAATGATTAACTACAATTGGTCATATTCATCAGAAAAAGCTATTGAAAAACTAGGTTACAAAATTACTCCCTTAAGAGAAGGTTTAGAAAAAACAATTGAATGGTATAAGGACTTTAATGAAAAAGAAAAATAGTAAGAAGAGGATCTTAAAAACATGTTGGAAGAAGAGTTAACAAGTCAAATTATAGATCAACAGAAATTTAAAACAGAACTAGCAAAGAAATATACCACATTTTTATCAAAATATCCTGAAATCTTTTCTGATTTAATTTCTGGTTCAGACTTTGATTTTGCACTTTATGATTCAATTGAAGCTTATGATAATAGATCTCCCGTAGATATTTTTAATGTATATTGTAACGATCATGGAATAGAAATTAGACCAGGGCGAGCAGATGATTCTGATTTGGAACTGGCACTTTCAATCAAAGCGGTTAAAAGCTTAATCCAAACAAAAAACAAAGTGGAATATGCACAGCTTCTTGGCTATTTTTTTAATAACCCCGACGAGGAGAAAGGTTGGATTGATTTTATCTTGCATAAAAGAACTCAGATTTTAATTGATATGGGTTATGGAAGATTTGCTCGAACCGCTGGTATTCTCGAAGAGGATGATGATGTTTATAGTATCTAAAGCTTTTTTTTAAATTAACTTTGAAATCATATTCAAATATATAAAGGTAAATAGAATAAATGTCAAAAGTAAAAGAATTAGAAATAAAAAATAAATATACTGGTGAAGTTTTAAGAACTATACCAGCAGATACACCAGAGACGGTTCAAGAAAAAATTAAAGAAGTACATGCAAGTCAAAATCTCTTAAAAGAAATGGATTTTTTTGAGAGAGCTCAACTTCTTTCTAATTATGCAAGCAAATTGCGATTTAAAAAGAAGCAACTAAAAGATTTAATTGTTGCAGAAGGGGGATTACCCATCAAATATTCAGAATGGGAATTGAATATTGTAATGACGGGGTTTAGATTTTGTGACTGGTATTATCAATTTATAGAAGAAAAAACATTAACAAGCATAGAAGGAGAGCAATTTGTCAGAATAAGGTATATCCCTCATGGATTAGCAGCATGTATTTCTCCTCGTAATACACCAATAAGTCTTCCTCTTTATCAATGGGGGGCAAATTATTTAGTAGGTAATGCAGCCATCGTTAAACCTTCCACAGCTTGTCCATTAACTATGATAGAAGCACAATCTATGATGGAAGAAATGAATTTACCTGCTCTTGAAGCTCTTAATTTAGTAATTGCGCCTGGAAATTGGGCTGTTGATGAATTTCTTAAATCTCCATTAATTAAAACTTTAATGACGATTACCTCCTCTCACACTGCCAAAGACATCTTAGTTCGTTATGCCAATATCTTAAAAAAAACCGTTGATAAATCAATGGGTGTTGCAATGTATACTCGTCCATTTAAGAATTTTTTCTTTGAATGTGCCGGAAACGATGCAGGGATTGTGATGGATGATGTAAATCTAGAACAGGTAGCGAAATGGAACGTTATGGCTAGTTACACAAATTCTGGTCAACAATGCTTTTCAATGAAGCGTTTAATTGTTCATAGTAACATTTATGATGAATATATCGAATATTTAATAAAAGAAATTGAGAAATTAAAATATGGAGACCCTACGGACCCAAGTACCGATATTGGCCCATTAGGGAGTCGTAAAATTTTGATGATGATGGAAGTGATGGTTGCAGATGCAAAAAAATATGGTTGTAAAATATATACTGGAGCCGAAAAAATAGATCCTGGCGAAGATTATGGCTTATTTTACAAACCAACTCTGGTAGAAATAAAACCTGAATTGTGTGAAGACTTAACTGATGCTCCATTTCTATGGCGAGAGGAAGCGTTTGGACCTGTTAGATCTATTACGAAAGCTGAAAACTTAAAAGATGCAATAAAATTGGCTAATGCCAGCAACTATGGTATGCGAGCAGTAGCTTATACCTCAAATTTAGAAACAATAGAAACTTTTAAAAATGAATTAGAAGCTGCAAACATATATATTAATGCAAGACCCATGCTCACTGATATTACAGTTGCTCTGGGGGGAATTAAAGATTCCGCCTATCCTCCTGGATGTAAATATTATCCCCAAGAATTAGTTTATGGAAAATATATTTATGATGGAACTCCAATTAGTCTAGGAAAACTTAAGTGATCTAGAAAGGGAGTTTATTATGAATTCAGAGGAATTATTTAATGAATTAAACAATTATTTTCCGAATAATTTAGATTTAATGAGACATCTTAGAGTTAATGCATGTTGGGAATATTTCATAACTGTAAATTCTATGGATGATGAAAATTTCAAATTACATTATTATTTAATTAAAAAAGATGAAAATACACTTGAACTAACGAAAATTAATCCGAAGATTAAACCCGATTTAATTCTCTATTTTACTGAAAGAGCAATTTTGAATCTCATTAAACAAAATCCAAGTGCAGAAGAATATTATCATCGTTATCGGAAAGTTATGGACAATCCTCAACCAGGACTGCAAGTTGATAATAAGATAAACAAACCTAGATTAAAACTATGGCAGATTGGATATAAAAAATGGCAGGAAGATTTTAAATTTTAAAAAAAAGATCAATTAACTTTTTGTTCAAAGCATTTTAATTGAATACTTCTTGTTTTTAATACTAATAAAAATAATTGCTATACTAGCCAGTAAAATGAAACCAATAAAATATATTCCCATTGGAATCATCATAAATGTTGCTTCAACTTTGATGATTAATCTTGTATTAGCATATTCATAAACCGCTTCTGTTTCTAGAATTCCGTCATTATTATATGTTCTTTCATGTAAATATTCTTTATCTATTTCTGATTTTAAGATTTGGGATATTTTAAATCCATCTACTTGATAGTCTGCTGGAAATTGGTCTCCAACTGATTCAAGGAAACTATCAACCGGAGTTGGTAAAAATATGCAATGTTCGTATTGAGCGGCCATTTTATATAGTTCAATGTTCTCAATAGCTCCTTGTTGAGCCCAATCAGTTTGATAATCCCAAAAATATACAGTTATTCTCCAATATGTCTCAACATCAACAATTTCTCTAATTATTACCCTTATTCTATCACCCACATCAAAATTGGGCTCATAACCTAATATTCTACCAAATAAACTTGAATCCAAATAAGTTACTTCCCAAATATACTCTTTATCTTCTTTTACTCCTAAGGAATAAGTCTGTGCTTTAACAAACCCATTGGACCATAAACAAAAAACGACAACATTTAGAAATACTAAAGCTAATATAATTTTGTTTTTACGTTTCAACTTAACATCTTATTTTTATTATGATTTTCCTATCTTATGTTAAATTATATTCGATAATAGTATATTGAGAAATTTATACTTTATTTAAACACAATATTATTATCTCTCAAAATAAAACAATTTATTATTAATGCTTTAAATAATGCTATTTTAATCCTTAATAACAATTAAAATAAAACACAATAATTATATAAAAGATAATATAAAAGATCTTATAATCTAGGAAGATTAGGGTATTAAAATATGAAAAATGAAGAAATTTGTTATATGTCTGCTTGTGACATGGCAGATTCTATAAAAAAAGGAGATCTAACTTCTCAAGAAATTACAGAGATAATTATTGAAAGAATTGAAAAGATTAATCCAATTCTAAATGCGTATTGTACTCCAACGTTTGATTTAGCTAGAGAAATGGCTAAAGAAGCAGATAAAAGAGTTAAAAATGGAGTAGATATACCATTACTTAACGGGATTCCGACTAGCATTAAAGATTTAATTATGATTAAAGGAATTAGGACTACATTTGGTTCTAAACTATATGAAGATTTTATACCTGAAGAAGATGAAGTAGTTATTAAAAGGCTTAAAAATGCAGGGTGTGTAATTTTAGGAAAAACAAATACACCAGAATTCGGACATGTTACGGTTACGTTTAATTTAATTTTTGGAGAGACTAAAAATCCTTGGAATTTAGAAAAAACACCTGGAGGTTCAAGTGGTGGGGCTGGTGCCGCAGTAGCATCAGGTATCAGCCCATTAGCGCTAGGCTCAGATGGAGGTGGATCTATAAGGGTTCCTAGCTGTTTATGTGGGATATTTGGTTTGAAACCTACATATGGAAGAATCCCTAAATATCCACGCATAGGTCTTGAATTCTACACTATGGATCATTATGGACCAATGACTCGATATGTAAAAGATGCCGCTCTTATGTTGGATGTTATGAAAGGACCCCACCTGGGAGACAGACAGTCACTCCCAGAAAATGATATAAAATATGTCGAGATACTTGATGAAAAGCCTTCAAAATTAAAAATTGGTTATTCCCTTGATTTGGGTTTAGCAAAAGCATTAGATTCTGATGTTGAGAAAGCGGTACTTAATTCAATTGATAAACTAGAAACGTTCGATTGGACAGCCGAAAAAGTAAATATTAACATGAGAAAAGCAGAAAATGCATTTTATACCTATGGTACTGTTGGAACCGCTTATGATTTTAAAAGAAAACTTGATGAATGGGGAGATCGTATAACACCTGGTCTGATCAAACAAATTGAAGTTGCTTTACCAATGACTGCAATGAATCTTCAACTTGCTTTATCTCAGCGATTGGCTTGTGATGAGGTAATGCATCAGTTTTTTAAGAATTATGATATCTTAATTACGCCAACTACAGCAGTGCCTGCTTTTGAATTGGGAAGTGTCGGACCTTCAAAAATCCAAGGTAAAGCGGTTTCGCATTCAGGATGGTATCCCTTTACTTATCCATTTAACTTAACTTCATTACCTGCTGCATCAATACCATGCGGTTGGTCTAGCGAAAAATTGCCTTTAGGAATGCAGATTGTTGGGAAAAGATTTGATGAAGAAACTGTACTTCAAATATCGAGCGCGTTTGAAGAGATTGCTCCTTGGCAGAATAAAAAACCAGTATTTAATTAATTTCCATTTTAACAAAAATTCTTTTTTTTAAAAATCTAAAAGGACTTCATATTAGATGTAGTGATATAAGTAGAGTCTCCAATAGTAATATTATTCTTTATTAAATCTTCCAAAATTGAATAATCTCCAATAATACTATTAGTTGATATTATTTTTTTCATAACTACACCATCTCCAATAACAGATTCAGAAAGAATACATTTATTAATAATTAAGTCATCTCCAATCGATACATTAGGACCTATTACTGAATCAGTTATTTTTACATCTTTTCCAATAAATACAGGGGGAATAATCTTAGAATCAACAATATTTCCAGAACGGAATAGGTTTTCATATAAAGGATCTTTTAACTTTAATTCTGAGAGAAGATGACGATTACCATCTAATAAACTATCAGGACGACCAAAATCCAAGATTTCGTTCTGCATTTCATTAACTTTAAGTTTAACACCTTCCTCAACTAACTTTTGAATAATTGGAGTTAATTGATGTTCTTTTCCATTTTTTATTTCAACTTTCTTTTGCTCTTCTAATAGTTGAAATAATCTTGGGGCTATACTTTTCCCAAATAAATACGCTCCGGACACAGCATAATTAGAAATGAACGCACTTGGTTTTTCCACTATTTTTTCTACATATCCATTTTCATCTAGCACTGTTACTCCATAAAATTGAGGATTTTCAACTTTCTTCATATTGATAATTCCTTCACAATTTCCTTGATGATAAGTGAGAAGAATAGATGAATAATCCTCTAAAGGTAAACGATCACTAAGAAAAATAAAACAATCATCATTATAAGCATAATTCTTAGCTAATAGTATCGCATCACCCAAACCACTAAAGAAAGGAGAATCTGCCTCGAAACCCAAAGGAATTTGTTCAATAAATTCCAAATTAAAATAATCTGAATAATTTTTTTGTAAATAATCGGTAATTTGCCTTTTCTTATATCCCACTATAAAGCATATGTTTGAATCTTTGGGAAATGTTTTTTTTAATTTGATCAATATATGATCAATTAATCTTTTTCCTGCCACTTTTAAAAAAGCCTTAGGCTTAGAATATGTAAAAGGTTGAAGGCGTGTTCCGACTCCAGCAATAGGGCAAATTAACCACATTCAACTTCGTTTTTTCTGATGATTAACAAAATAATTTTATCAATTAAGATTAATTTTCTAAAATCTTTCTTAAAGTCTCATAATATTCCGCTTCTTTTAATCTTTCTTTTATAGTCTCTTTTAATTTTCTTAGATAATAATTATCTGATGCTGTTCTATTAACATTCCTTAATTTCTTGTTTAGTGCAATTCTGGTTTTTTCATCTAAAAATGCTAGTGGAATTTCTCTATATTTTTCCTTTAACTTAGAGATATTTTTCTTCTGAGATTGGTTTTGAATATAATTCGATTCAAGGCTCCTATATAAATTTTTTATCCACATTTCGATTTTAACTAAATCTCCTTTTATATAATTTCTCTCGTCTAACCATTCCTTAAATTTTATAACTTCATTCAAAAAGTTTTCTGATTTTGTTATAATTGGCTTTTCCTTCTTATCTTTTTGAATTATTTGTTGTAGCTTTTTCTTTTTTAATTCTGTCTTTTCTTCCTTGGATAACTTATTATATTCCTCTTCTCTTTTTTTCCTATCCTCTCCAATTGTATCATCAGTAAGCCATTTTTTAATTGACATGGTACTTCAAATAAATTATTAATTTTTCTCAAAAAACTTGTTTATTATTAAATCTTTAACAAATCCAAATTAAATTAAATTTATAAAAGGAGAGAGATAGATTAAAATTTAAAAAGATTTTTAATAAAATAGAATATGAAACTAGATGGTTTAATATTTGATTTCGGTTTTACGTTATTTGAATTCAGGAATGCTTCTATAGAGACATATTTTGAATGTTTTAGAAAAGGGCTTAGAAAGTCAATAGAAAAATTAAGGGAGACAAATATTTTAAATAACGAGGAAATCATTAAACAATTTTCCAAATTGTTCAAAAAAAAAAGAACTCAATATTTTAAACAAAGCCTTAAGACAAAAAAAGAATTTCCCACTTCAAATGTATTTGAATTGGTTTTAGATGAATTGAATCTGGAGAAGATTAATAGAGAAATTTATTTCGAATTAGCAGATTTATATCATTCATATGAAGAGAAAGAATGGGTTCCTTTTAAAAATACAAAAGATACTTTAGAAAAGTTATCAAATTTTAAAAATCTTAAAATGGCGGTTTTATCTAATCATCCACATCATATGACAATAATTAATTTACTTAAAAAGTATGATTTAATGGAATTTTTTAATGCTGTGGTTACATCTGCTGAATTTGGAAAAAGAAAACCTGATCCCGATATTTTTTTGTATACATTAAAAAAAATGGGTTTAGAAAAACCTGAAACATGCATGGTATGTGGGGATGAGCATGCTGATATTGTTGGTGGAGATAGAGCTGGATTACAAACAATCTTGTGTAAGAGAATGCTTAGATTTCCTTTTGAAAGAGAAATTAATGTCCCAAATTATATAAAAGTAAATGATATTTCAGAGATATTAAACCATATTCATTAAATTAAAAAAGAACTTATGGAGGGGAAAATAATGAGTCAAGCAAAAATACCTCATGATCTATTGATAAAAATTGTTAAAGAAAAACATGAATTTATCCCTAAAATTATGAAAGAAAAAGGTATTGACTGCTGGTTAATCTTTGCTCGTGAAACTTCTGTTAATCCTGATCCCGTTATGAATCAAGTAATTGGTGGAGATGTGGTTTGGAAATCTTCTTTTGTTTTTGCATTTGAAGGGGAAAAATTTACCAAAACTGCTATAGTTGGCGATTTTGATGCTTTAGCTGAAGAAAGAAAAGGTATTTGGGATGTAGTTATTCCTTATAAAGAAGGAATTAGTGCTCCTATGAAGGAACTTTTCCACAGGATTAATCCATCTAAGATTGCTCTGAATTATTCTGAGGATGATCCAGTCTCAGATGGACTCTCTCATGGAATGTTTCTTAAACTGCTTTCCATTTTCTCTGATAAAAAGGATCTTTTTATAAGCGCTGCACCAATAATTCAAACAATTCGAGGACGAAAAACAAAGACAGAAATTGAGCTTGTCGCAAAAGCTTGTGAACTTACTGAAGAAATTAATCATAAGATGACCAAGTTGATAAAAACTGGAATGAATGAAACGGAAATTCAGAATTTATTTCATAATGAGATGGATAAGCATAACATAATTGAAGCTTGGCAGCGCATCTCATGCCCTGCCATAGATGCTGGGCCCGATAAAGAATTTGGACATGTTGGTCCCCTCCCTAATTCCAAAACAAAAAAGGGGCATATTTTACATAATGATTTAGGAGTAAAACTTAATGGATATTGTTCGGATTTGCAGAGAATGTGGTTTTTTGGATCTGAAGATGAAATACCAGAAGAATTAAAACACGCTTTTAAAACCGTTCATGAAGCAATTACAAAGGCTGCGGAATATATCAAACCAGGTGTTACCGGATTTTCTGTGGATAAAGTAGCTCGTGATTATGTGAAATCTCAAGGTTATGAAGAATATGCTCATGCTTTAGGGCATCAACTAGGTACTAATGCTCATGATGGAGGTGTCTTACTTGGTCCACTCTGGGAACGATATGGTGATATTCCCAAAGGAAAAGTCGAAGAAGGTAATATTTTTACTCTTGAACTCTATGTTAAAACGAAAAGTTATGGAATGGTTTCATTGGAAGAAGATATCGTTGTTACTAAGGATGGTTGTCGATTTTTAGTCCCAAGATGCAATAAGTTCATTACAATAGAAGACACTTAAATAATTCATGGGGTTTTAAAATTTAATGGTCTGGGGGGGATTTGAACCCTCGATTTCCAGTCTAGTATTTAATACAAGATATCTGGCTCCGCAAGCCAGCGCCCTATTTATGCTATGTTATTGAAACTAAAATAGCAATCCAAGCTAGACTACCAGACCTTTTGAAATGATTTATTTGTAATTTTTAATAATTATTGAGTAACTATAATACTTTTCTAATCAGTCTCAGTAATTAAAATTATGTTTGATCAATACAGTGTTATATTTGATATGGATGGTGTGCTAGCAGACACTGGCCCAATTCATTTTGATAGCTGGGTAAAATTAGCTAATGAAATGGGATATCGTTTTAGTAAAGAATTTTTCGAGAAGACATTTGGTCAACAAAGCCCCACAATTGTGAGAAAACTAGTAGGACATGGGATAGAACAAGAACTCGTGGAAAAATGGGCAACTCTAAAAGAAAAATATTATAGAGAAATGGTAAAAGATAAATTAAAACCATTGCCTGGAGTGAAACGAATTATCCAAGAACTTAAATCATATGGATTCAAATTAGCAGTTGGTTCAAGTGGACCTCGTGAAAATGTGGAATTATTAATTAATACTTTACAATTAAAAGAAGATTTTGATGTACTAATTAGTGCTGCCGAAGTTAAAAATGGAAAACCAGAACCAGACGTCTTTTTAATCTCTGCTGAAAAATTGAATATAGAACCTAAAAATTGTCTTGTTATTGAAGACGCTCCAGTAGGTATTGAGGCTGCAAAACGAGCGGGAATGAAAACAATTGCTCTTACTACCACTCATGAAAAAAATGAATTCCTTAATGCTGATCTAATTGTAAAAGATTTATCAAAAGTAAGTCTTCAGGATATAATGCTATTATTAAATGTAGTTCAGGAGTAGTTTAAATGATTTTTTTATGTTTTGGCAATTCATTGACAGCTGGTTGGCCTGGATATTATCCCCATTCAGATGGAGTTTCAAGGGGAAATGGAAATATTCATTCTCAATATGAATATTGGTTAAAAAGATACTGTGTAGATTATATTGAAAAGAAGGTAGATAAAGAAAAGGAAACTATCTCAAGAGAAATAATTTTTGTAAACAAAGGAATACCTGGAGATACTTCCTCTGGATTGTTATACAGAATTGATGATTTAATAGCATATAAACCAAAACCAAATTATTCTATCGTAATAATTGGAACGAATGACCTGGGTTGGAGCAGTTCTACTCAAAACATTCTTAAAAACATAATGATGCTTCATAGAATCTCAAAAGATAACAATATATTCTCTATTGGAGGATTGATCCCCCCAATAACCAAAAGTGCTTCAAATCAAAGATATGATATAATTCAATCTAATTTTAATGAAGAATTAAAAGAGTTTTTCATAATTAATAACATTCCTTTTACTGATTATTCTTATATGAAAGATGAGGAAAATTACTTAAAATCAGAATTTACAACAGGGGATGGTGTACATTTTTCAATTGAGGGGTATAAGCATATGGGTTTAAGCCTTTTTGAAAATGTAATAAAAAATATTATAGATAAAGAAATTGATGAATTTAAGTGATTAACATCAATTATAAAATAAATATTAGCCAAAATAGTCAGGTTTACTAGATACTAATGTAGTGGTTTCTTCAATCCACTGAGATAATTGATCATCTAGGCGCATATAAGTCACAATTTTATCTAACTCTTGTAATTTAGTGAATGAGCATTCAACAACAAGATCCCACCCTCCATAAACAGGTGTAACATAAGTTACTCGCCAATTTTCCTCGGATTCAGTCGATTTGAGACTTGAAAGCTTCTCAACGACTTTCCATTCCGTGCCTATGGTTTTAAGTCTTACTAGTATATATCCCCGATAAAACATTTTTTTACTTCTACTTTTTTGATGACTATTACCATTATTGTTATTTAAGAATTGCTAAAAAAATTATCTTTTTGAAAACTATATATTATTAATAAAATTAAGATTTAGTAGATTATCCCTTCATTTTGTTGATTCTGATATATGAATGAAAAAGAAATCAAAAAAATATTATGGATAGCTGGTCTTAAAAATGCCATTGAATTTAAGGGTAAACCTAATAAAAAGGCAGTAATGGGAAAATTAATGGCACAAAGAGAAGATTTAAGACCCCTAGCGAAAGAAATAATTCCCCTCTTAGATAATATTATCAAAGAAATCTTAAAATTAAGTATCGAGCAACAAAAAGAAAAGCTACTTCAACTAGATCCACATGCATTAGATAAAAAAGAATCGAAAGAGGAGGAAAAAATTTTACCAGATTTAAAAAATATTAATAATTTTGAAAAAATTGTAATGCGGTTAGCACCTTATCCTAGTGGTGCATTACACATTGGAAATGCTAGAATGGTTGTATTGAATGATGAATATGTAAAGAGATACAACGGAGAGTTGATTTTATTTTTTGATGATACAATAGGGAGTCCCCAATCATTGAGGGACAGCCCTAAGGCAAAATATGTAATTCCTGAGGCTTATAGGCTAATAGAAGAAGGATTAAAATGGTTAGGAGTTAAATATCAAAAAGTTTATTATAAAAGTGATAGATTAGAAATTTTTTATGAATACTGTGAAAAGCTAATAAGTGATAATATCGCATATGTTTGCTTTTGCCCTGCAGACATATTTAGAGAAAACTACAAAAAACAGCAAAGAAATTGTCCTCACAGGGATCAATCAATTGATAAGAATCTAGAGGAATGGAATAATATGCTCCATAAAAAGTACAACGAGGGTGAAGCAGTAGTGAGATTAAAAACTGGCATGGACCAAAAGGACCCTGCTTTAAGAGATCAAATTATTATGAGGATTTCTGAAGCAGAACATCCTCGAACAGGAAAAAAGTACATAGTTTGGCCAATGCTGGAATTTAGTTGGAGTGTCGATGATTATCTTATTGGTATATCACATATTTTAAGAGGAGCTGATTTAGTAAAGGAAGATTTTATTGAAAATTTTATTTGGGATCATTTTAATTGGAAAAAAGCAGAATTTTTACATTATGGAAAAATAAAATTCCCTGAATTGAAATTAAGCAAATCTGAAGCTCGAAATAATATTCAAAAAGGTCAATATCAAGGATGGGATGATCCAAGAACTTGGAGCTTGCAATCTCTTAGAAAAAGAGGTTTTAAACCAGAATCAATCCGCGAAACATTGCTGGATCTTGGAATGTCACTTTCAGGCATTACATTTGATGTGGATTGGTTGTATTCAAAAAACAAAGCCATAATTGATGAAATCTCGGATAGATATTTTTATGTGGAAAACCCAATTTTAGTTGAAATTTCAAAATTCCCCCCCTTAGAATATTGCGCAGAGCCTTTATTATTACCATCAAATCCAGATAAAGGAAAAAGACAAATAAGAGGAAAAGCAAAAAATGGAAAAATATACATTTTCATCTCAGAGAGAGATGCTGAAAAGTTGAAATACAAAGATATCATTCGTTTAAAAGATTTTGTAAATATTGAAATTGATTCTTTGGATTTAAAGAATAAGAAAGTAAAAGCGAACTATTATAGTTTAAAATTAAATCGAGATTTTGCAATAATCCACTGGGTTCCTAAAGATGAATTTATAAATATATCAATTTTAAAACCAGATGGTACTATTTCGAAGGGATATGGGGAAATAAATCTTGTAAGCATTCCCTTAAATAAACCTGTGCAATTTGAAAGATATGGATTTGTTAATCCAATAGAAAGAGAGTATAATGAATTATTTTGCTATTTTACACATTAAGCTGGCTTCTAATAGTATATTCATCATTTTAGATTAATTTTTAATTTAGAACCAATAATTATTATTAAGTGAATACATAATATAAAAATGAATATGAATGAAGAAGAACACAAGGAAAATATGTTTTTGAGTAAAAAAGAATGGACCTTCTGTCCTTCATGTGGATTTAAGCTTCCAGAAATAGATAGACAAAAATTTTGTATTAAGTGTGGAGTGGACTTAGAGTATATTAAAAGCAATGTTATTTCACATCAACCATCAGCTCCAGAAGTAAGCACTTATCCATATAGATCTGAATGGGATGAAAAAAAAATTGCAGATGAGGATATTTTAAATCTTGGAGAAAAACAATTATGGAGTAGTTTTTATTCAATAGGTATTCCTATACTTGCTTTTATTTTAATGATTTCTTTAACAACTATAATAATTTCATTTTTTTTTCCATTTGTATCGAATTTGGAAGAGCTTACGGCCTTAATGTTTAATCCATATTTAGTTGCTATACTTTCGTTTACTGAATTAATATTTCTATTAGTTCCAGTTTACTATGTTGGAAAGTATCTTCAAAATCCTAAATTCAATAATCGTTTAACTTTGTTAGGATTCACCCTAAAGGGCAATGATAATTTTAAACCTATAAAAGAAGTCTTTATTGGTTTAGGATTTGCAGTTGTGGGAATACTTTTAGTGTTTTTAGTGTCATTCCTTATTGAAATTATTTTGGAATTAATTCTTGGCGTGGATATTGTATTTACGGGAGGTGGATCATTAAATGAAATAGATATAATTCTTGCTAATTCTGATATTTTAGCTCTGATATTTCTGGCTATTATCATGATATCAATCGTCAGTACTTCAGAAGAATTGTTATTTAGAGGATTCATGCAAAAAGGTTTAGTAAGGACTGTTGGAAAATACGGAGGGCTTATTATCACAGCAGTACTCTTCTCCTTAATCCATTTAATAGGAATTTTCCAAATAGGAAATGCTACTCCAATAGATTATCTAATCTCTTTTTTAGTAAACTTTTTTCCATACTTTGCATTATCTCTATTGTTGGGATTTTTATTTTATTGGAGAAAAGAAAATCTTATTGCTGTTGTTATTATGCATGGTTTTTATAATGCAATAACGATAATTATAGCTTATATTTATTTTAGTCTTATTTAAATTGCTAACTTTAATTTTTTATGAAAATTCTAAATTTTTTTGAATCAAGAGCCAAAGGAAAAATTGCTAATATTGGAATTGGTCTTGGAAGTGAGCAATCTCAAAATTTAAAGGTTTTTAAAACAACTCAATATTTTTTAAGGAAAAATTCATCGAAAATTTATTTTTTCGGTGAACCAAAAGCTATTTCACAATTATTAAACGAATCAGCTACTACTAAATTTAATTTTGAATTAATCGAAAGTAGTAAGCCAGAAAAAGACATTATAACTTATTTAAAAGAAAATACTATCAATGCTGTTATAAGGGGAAATTTGAGTTCTAGTAAATTTCTAATACCGTTAAAGCACATATTAAACATTACAGAAATAAATCGTTTGGCTTTACTTGAGTCTTTTGATGGTAAACAATTCTTTTTTGGACCCGTCGGCATTGATGAGTGCAATGATTATCAAAAAAAAATTAACTTTATTGAAAATGCGATTATCCTTTTAAAATCTTTAGACGTTGAGCCAAGAATAAGTATCTTGAGTGGAGGTAGGCTTAGTGATACTGGCCGTGATGAATATGTGGATAAAACTATTAATATGGCTAAACAAGTAGTTTCTCATCTTAAGGAAAAATATCCTAAATTGAATATTAGACATGATGAAATATTAATTGAAACCAGCCTTAAAAATGAATCAAATTTAATCATTGCTCCAGATGGTATTTCGGGAAATTTAACCTATCGTACTTTAGTTCATTTAGGTGGTGGTAAAGCATATGGAGCTATTTATATGGGCTTAAATTCTACAATCATAGATACATCAAGAGTAGGAAAAATATCTGAGATAGAAGGTGCTTTAATTCTCAGCCTAGCATTAGTAAAGACTTAAACTAATAAAAAAGGAAAAAATATTATTTAAGGTACTAACTAAGCGCTCCAATAAAGGTGGCTAAAAGTACTATAATCCCCCCAATCAAAACAGCACAGATAATTAAACCTACTCCCAAGATTCCTAAAAATGTTGGAGTATAATGAATTGGTCTAATTCCTAATCCTATCACTAAAATTGAAGCTGCTAATGATAAAAAAAGTCCCAGAATTCCAAAGTTGTAAGGCATTATACTTGTTCCGGTTATTACTAAAATAGCTTCTATAACAGAAACAATTCCCCCAATAACTGCGAAAACTCGCATAACTTTATCTGTTTCTTGAAGTTCACTCATATTAGAATCACGCTCTTATAAAAATGGTTTTTAATTAAAAAATAACATAATGATACTTAAAAAGTTACACCAATCGATAATTTAATAATTG
>JAEOSD010000201.1 GCA_016840545.1 Promethearchaeota archaeon | reverse complement strand
TGATATAATTTTATTAAATTTCTTTTTATATAAATTTAATATCTTTATGTTGATCAATTTTCTTTTAAAAATTTCCAAAATTCTCAAATTAAAACTTAATTAGATGAGTATAAGGCAATTTTTCGCCCTTTCTTTTCTTTTTCTATTAACTTTTCTTTAATTAATTTATCTATGTGATATTTGACTGTGTTTCTAGCAAGATTAACTTTATGAGCAATCTCAGAAGAGTAAATCCCGGGATTTTGCTTTATAAGTTCAAAAATTTTGGCAGTAGTTTCTGATTTTGCCAATCCATTTTCGAAGGATTCTAATGTTTCAATGCAATTCATTAAAGGAAAATATATCGAATATTGGCCAAATTTTTCTTTCCTAATAATATTATATTTTAAAAGTACATCTAAATGCCACTGCAATTGTCCTTTTTGGATATTACATTCTCTCAATAATTCATTATGGTGAATTCCTGGACTTTCAAGAATTTCTTTTATTATATTTTTACGATTTTCGTTTCCAAATATTTCTTTTAAAGTTAATCTTGATCTACCACTATAAAAGAATTGTTTGCGTGTAAATCGACTTTTGTACTCCTTAACAGAGATGACAGTAGAAAGTGTTACTAAGATAATCGCGGTGATTGACAGTATAATTATAAAAAGTTTAATAACAGGATTTATTAGTTCACCAAATACGTCTTCCAAGGAAAAAAATACATGAAGAGTTAAAATTAATAAAGTAAGATAAATTGGGATTAATATAAGATTAATTAATAAACTCTTATTTAACTTAAGTTTATATTTTACCATTTGCGTCTATTCATCTTTTTTCTTGTTTAATCTCAAAACTGGAAACATAAAAGATACTTTATTTGCATATTTTAAATATTCATCTCTATATTTAGCTTTTAATGCAATATCTTCAATTTTACCTAATATTATATAGGCCAAAACTTCCCCTATCCAAATAAGCAGGATAATGGTATAGCTACTAATATTAAAAGGATTAAAATCTACAATGGGGTAAGTCTGAAATGCAACTAAAGTCATACCAAATGTCATTATTATAAAAGCTAAATATTGAGGATGTCTGACAAATTTATAAGGGCCAGTATGAATTAACTGTTTCCTATGAGTTATTTGAAAAATTAGAGCGTATATGTAAAAAATAAATCCAACTAGTGCAACGTAGGTTCCAGGGATTCTAAATAAGAATCGGAGATCATATAGAAAAATTCCTGGATTTTGAAAGAAGAGTGCTATATATGTGATTACAGGAACACTCATTATACCAAACCATACAGCAGTGCAAGGTACATATTGGAAAATTGGGATGATAAATGAAGAAATGCTGGTTGAAATTGATACAATTTTATTTTTAATTTTATATCCTTTTTGATTCATTCTTCTTTACCTTTTAATTTTTACTTTACCTTACAAAATAAGAACTAAAGTAGCTTATAAAGCTTTAAGGTGCACTTTTCGAACAATTCAATAAAATAGGATGAAAAAAAGGTCTAATTTTTCTTTTTTATCTCGAAATTTACATCTTCGAATTTAGTATGAATTGTTTGATAAATCTTAAATTTTCCATCATCTAAAGCGTTTTTGATTATATCATCAATCTCATCTTCATTAATAAGGCTCTTGGAGACTAAATCTTCTATTTTAGAATAAACTAATTCTTTTATTTTATATTTAAAGCGATTTTTTTTCTTTTCATTAATAAGACCTGAAAGTTCAACGTGTTCTTTATGATCCCAAATATTCTGTAAGAGATCATCAATACCTTCTCCATTAATGGCATCTGTCATTAAAACAGGTGGTCTCCAACCAGATTGAAAAATCGTATCATCCAGCATCATTTCAATTTGAACGGCAATATCTTCTCCACCTAAATCTTTTTTATTGATGTCATACATATCTCCAATTTCTATTATGCCTGCTTTTTGCATTTGGATAGCATCACCATATCCAGGAACAAGAACGACAACAATAGAATATGCTAAGTTATAAACATCAAATTCAGCTTGTCCAACACCTACAGTTTCAATGATAATTACATCCATACCCCATGCTTCATACAGTAAACTGATATCGAATACCGCTCTCGAAATTCCACCCTTATATCCTCTTGAAGCAAGACTACGTAAAAATACGTTTGGATGTAAAGTAACCTTAGTCATTCGTACTCTATCACCTAAAAAAGCACCTCCACTGAAAGGAGACGTGGGATCCACACAAATTATTCCTACAGATTTACCTTGATCTAGTAATTTCTGAGTAATAGCACCAGTTAAAGTACTTTTCCCCACACCGGGAGATCCAGTAATTCCAATGATATATGAATCATTTTTATTATCTTCAAAGTGTTTAAATATTTCATAAGCCCTTTCAGGCTCATTTTCTATAATTGAAATTAATTTTGCTAACGCAATTTTGTCTTTTTTTTTAAAATTGGTTATCAAAATTCCTAAATCATAACTCCTCATGAAAAATTGACTTCCTTAGATTCTTAGCTGTATAAATTAAATACTTGGATAGAAAAATATTAGCTAGGTTTTTTAGTTTTTGACATTGTTTCGAATAAAAATATCACAATATTTTTCATGAAAAATGGAATATTTTATTTATAGACACGACTAATATTGAAATATTTAACAATAAAATTAATTGAAGAAAATTAGAGGTATACAAATGAGAACAAAAGAAGAGTATATGAACGATTTAAGCAAAATGAAAAGTAATTTATATTATGACGGTGAAAAAATTGATCGTTTAGACGAGAGACAAATGAACTGTATAAATACAATTGGAACTACATTTGATATGGTTGAGAAATTAGCGGATTTAATGAAGGTAAAGTCTCATCTTATTGACGAAACCATTAATAGATTTACACATATCCACCAAAATACCGACGATCTTCATAAAAAGCAGGATATGACCCGAAAGCTTTGCCAAATAGTTGGCGGGTGTATTCAACGATGTATGGGTTGTGACGGTGCTAACGCGGTATATAATGTTAGTTATGAAGCAGATAGATCAAACAAGGGAGAGACTAAGTATCACGAAAACTTTAAAAAATGGATGGAGCGATTTCAAAGGGAAGATTTAATTGCCGCTTGTGCTCAAACGGACGTTAAAGGTAATCGAATAAAGCGACCTGCAGATCAAGAAGACCCGGATATGTATGTTCATGTTGTGGAAAAAAGAAGCGACGGAATTATTGTGAGTGGATGTAAAGTTCATATTTCCGAAGCATCAGTTTCAGATGAAATTATAGTAGTCCCTACAAGAGCGTTAAGACCAGAGGATAAAGATTATGCAGTCGCATTTGCCATCCCTGGAGACTATGAAGGCGTAAAGCAGGTAGTTACTATACACAATCTTAGAGAGAGAAAACATTTCAAACGAGGGTTCATGCCAGGAGCTACTGATTCTTATATAATTTTTGATAATGTTTTTATTCCATGGGAAAGGGTTTTTCTTTGTGGGGAATATCAACATGCAGGCGCTCTTGCGTTATTATTTGCATTATTTCATCGACATAGCTATTCAGGATGTAAACCAGCAATAGGAGATTTAATAACAGGTACAGCTGCTTTAGCCGCAGAGTATAATAATATTCATAAAGCCCCACATGTGAGACATAAGTTAGCGGAATTAATTATGGTTACAGAACTAGGCTACGCTGCTGGCTATACAGCTTCCGATCTTGGTAAACCAGAAGTATACATGCCTGGTTTAGGATTTATTCCCTATGGGCCTGGAAGCTACATTCCGAATTCTATATATTGTAATGTCGGAAGAT
>JAEOSD010000084.1 GCA_016840545.1 Promethearchaeota archaeon | reverse complement strand
TATCCTTTGGATTTAGCACATAAAGCTATACCACATGCGTTAGCCATAGGAGCTCCTTGAGAACAACCGGGACAATTTCCTCTTTTATTCATATCTATGTATTTATTTAACGTTTTCAAGGTTGATTGTATACCTTTGAGTCTCAAACCCAATAGTGGGCCAAGATCTTCCATATTCCACCCTTCCCAAATTTTTTTAAGCTGTTTAGCGGCTTCAACTCCCTCTCCAAGATGAATATCACAACCTAAACAGAGAATACCACAAGGAGAAAGAATTCCTCTATCTTCTTCTCTCACATCCTCCAATTTTAAACTCAATTTTACTTCACCAATTATTTGAATATTTAATTATAATAAATTACTTATAATAAAAATTTTAAAGTAAAATATTATAAGATCTACTGTATCCAATAATTCAATATTTTTTATATAATTACAAAAGAAATTATTAATGATAAGAAGAACTATGAAGTCCAAATTTTATATAATAGTCGCTGTACTTTCTATAATCCCTCTAATATTTTCAACAACACTTCCTTATGCTTTTGCTAAAAGCCTAGATCTCAATATATCTTTAGCAGATCAACATACAAGTAGATCTTCGCCAAGAACATACGTGATACCGTTAATAGAAGGCTTGGAATATACAATCGATGTAGATGTACTTGATTTTTGGTATATGGACATTAAAATAAAAATAAGCCCTAACCCTTATATCGTAGCAGGGCAAATGGTCGATAGTAATTCTTATACGGGTGATATTATGAATTTTGTGCCATCTAGGACCGGAAATTACTATATTCTGATTATAGCTAAATCAGGTTCAGGTTTTTTTGATATAAGAGTAGATTTGGGGATAACAAGTCCTGCTACAGCACTTCTTACTCCATTTTATGGTGGTATATATTTATTAGTTCTGATATTACCGAGTTCAATTATTTTCTTAGTTGGAATGTTTATCCTTTTATTAATAAGGAAGAATCAAAAAGATCAAATTATTCGAAAGGAAGTTTATACTAAAACTCATTATCAAGAAAAAGAAGTTGAGAAGGATGCTTTAATGGGACAGGATGAAGTGAGATTTTGTCCTTTTTGTGGAACTAAAATTCAAAGATCGGCACAATTTTGCGCAAATTGTGGTAATTCAATAACTTAACTTTTTTATTCTAACCCAATAGATTATCTCTAATTCTTATTCCTAAGGCATGTACATCTTTATGTTCACTGTCATTAATTAACTCCAATTATAATATGTTTTTTTTATTCAACTTTATTTCCTTGTAGCAATTATAAATTCCATAACCGTTAAGAAAGACGTAACACGTATTGATTACTCCCAGACTGAGAACTTCAATCGAAAAACTAAAAATTGCCATCAGGATTGCTATAATAATTGATAAAATTAGTCCAATAATCCGAAATTTTGCCTGACCTGCTCTTTTACTTATAAAAAAATAAAAAGCAATAAAGGATAAAATTGTAAATACCCATTCAATTGGTTCCATTTTATATTGCATCCTAATTTGTATTTTTGAATATTTCCTATTAGTTTTTATAAATTTTATTCAATAAAAAATTTCATTAAATTACTAAAATAAGTCGATTAGAGAGTAATCAATCTACAAATAAATTGATTATAGCTTGCAATATAGGACATTCCAAGTGGTTCTTTAATCCCGGTGAATAAATATTCCTCTAAATAGAATTTACCAACTTTTCGTAATTTCTCAAATTGATCCTCATTTGTGAATCCCAAAAAGGCCACAAATTCCGAACTATTAGAATAATTATGGAATAGTCTCATCCACTGCAATTTGTCTTTTAATTCTTCACATCTCTTTTTTCTTAAATCTAGATATTCTTTTATAACTTTATCATTAATTAAGACATGTACAATAATAAAAAAATCATATAAGTCTGAATATTCTCCAATTGAAAGGTCCTCTTCCGCCTTACAAAAAATTTCGAAATATGGTTCTGGTCCAAATGCGACGGAAGCAAAACGATCATCCCTCCTTGTTTTCAGAATTGATTGAGCTGCATCATGGTGTGCTTTTCCACTAACCCATTCTGTGAGAGACCAAATAATATGTGGTTGTACTTGACACTGAAAGAATTTTCTAAAAACTACACCGATATCTCTAGTGAATTTTTTTTCTGATTCTGGCAGATCTTTAAGAAACTCCTCTAATTTACCATCCTCAACAAAAGCAGTGCAAATCGTAAACAAATTATTATTTCTCCTTAAAATAATAAATTACATGATTCAAGTATTTGATTTATATTATTACCTTTTGAAATATAAACAGCCTTATAATTACTTTTTTGATAAGTTTTCTAAAGTAATAAAAGCACTTCCAATTTGAATGCGGACTAATTTTTGGATTGGAATTACTTCAAATTTAGTATTACTTAATAATTCATTGATTTTTTGTACAATCCATGTTTCTAAATCGTTTTTAATTTTAGTAATTTCAACCTCTTTTTCCGGGTGGTTTGAAATAGCTTCTTCACATAATCTTAATAT
This sequence comes from Promethearchaeota archaeon, assembly GCA_016840545.1. Classification (GTDB taxonomy): domain Archaea; phylum Asgardarchaeota; class Lokiarchaeia; order Sigyniarchaeales; family SOKP01; genus SOKP01. The sequence continues at coordinate 10,888 of JAEOSD010000084.1, read as the reverse complement.
CATTGAAATTGTGAGCAAACTGTAATATCTAATTGAGATATTTGAATCAAATGCTTGAGAAACAGTTGCCATACCTTCGTAGATTGGGGAAGTTTTTGCATCATTAATTTCTACTTCAAGGTTCGGACGTGTTATTTTATTATAACCTTCCACTGCGGTGTATAATCGTGTAGATTTATCACAAAATTTCTTTATATGCCGAAAAATTTTCTTAGAATGTTTAGCGATATTTTTCATGTAATCCAATGACTCTAGACGGAGATCTCTTCTTTCATATTTAGTTAGAGAGGTATCTTCTATGGAGTGGTGGTAAAAATAGGGCATCTCACAAACCAGAGTAAAACTGTCTTGACTAGCGATACTTTTAAGGTAATCGTATGAGGATGTGCCCCATTTTATAAATTCTTGAGGATTCTCTATACCATTAGCTTCATTAAAATCATACATCTCCTGAACACCAAACATTTGATAAACTCCATCATATAATTTTTTTATATAGGGTGTTTCAGGTTCTCCTAAATGCAATGGTAGTTGTTCTCTCTTAACAAAGTTAATAAGGTCAACAAATAAATTTCCTACCCCCCGAGAAATATAGAAATATACCCCCCCAAAACCCGAATTATGAAGGCTATACATAAACTTAGGTTTTATTTCATTTATCAATTGCATTAAAGCGTGAGTCTCTAATAGCGGAGTTTCGAATTTGAGTTTCTTATAGTTGATTGGAAATGACCATTCAACTTGTTCAAAGGGTGAAGGTCGATAATAGTTCTTCGCATATTTTAATGGAGTAAATTCTCCTTTAAACCATCCTTCATTAAGAACCGCACCATCAATATCAATTGCTTTAATTAAATACCATGTATAGCCTGTTTTTTTTGTAAATTGAGGATTTTCTACTAGAAACCATGATAAGAACTCCAGAGTCATACTCCCTATTGGTTCATTGGGATGTGGAAATGCAAAAAGAAGCGCATTTTCGTTACCTTCTCCTATTTTAAGGCAATAAATTGTTCGTCCCTCTCGTGATTTTCCAATTTCCATTAAATCTACATGAGGAAAGCGGTTTGCTAACTTTTTGCTAGAATCATCTAATTCAGCAACCGTCATGAACTCCTTATATTTTGGAACTTGGTCTAAGATTTCATAAAGTTTCGTGTGATTCACCCTAAATATTAGCTTGGTTAATATATCAGTTAAAGTTATTAATTTAAAAAATTATTGAAAAATAATGGAAAAATAAAGGGAAAAAAAATTGCCAAAAGTCCAAGTTAATGATATTAATATTTATTATAAAATTCATGGGAAAGGAAATCCTTTTATCTTAATTCGTGGACTTAGCAGTTCATTAGATAGTTGGGCACCGTATAGTATTGAACAATTTTCCAAATCTTTTAAAACGATATTATTTGACAATAGAGGTGCAGGGAGAACTGATATCCCAGATGGAAATTATAATGCCAAAATGATGGCTGATGACACCATTGGTCTAATGGATGCTTTGGATATTAAGAAAGCTTATTTGTTAGGCTTTTCGATGGGAGGATGTATAGCCCAAGAAATAGTACTTAATTACCCTAATAGAGTGACTAAATTGATACTCACCTCTTCTTGGTGCGGTCCTTCTCATGGGGTTGTTACTCCTATCCCCGAAGAAAATCCATTCCCAAAGATGTTGCCTCTTATGAAGGAGGGAAAGTACGAAGAAATGGCCCGAATACTTACTAATTCTTTATTTCCTGAGGATTATAAAAAAAGGAACCCTCATATTATTGAAAAAGTAGTTAAAAATTACATGGCTCATCCTCCAACCCCCAAAGGTTTTGAAGGACAATCAGCATATGTCGATACGTTTGAAACTTATAATAGATTATCAGAAATAAATATCCCAACTTTAATTTTACATGGAATAGAAGATAAAATATTACCAGTTGAAAATGCTAAAATTCTAGCTGAAAAGATACCTTCGGCTGAATTGATGTTATTTGAGAATACAGGCCATGGTTTGATTATTCAAGAATATAAGCTTTGGACCCAGAAAGTGATCGAATTTTTAAAAAGAAAATAGTAGATGAATAGTTGTTACAATTTTTATAAGTATATGGTGTAATTAATATGAAGGATTGGAAAGATAGTTTTACTCAAAAATGTACCTCTAAAGAGGAAGCAATCTCAAATATAGAATCTGGAAATAGAGTAGTATTTGGACACGCTGCTGGGGAACCAATTGTATTAGTAGATGAACTTGTAAGACAAAAAGATCGTCTGCAAAATGTTGAAATCGTTCATATGGTTCCTCTTAGAGAATGTCAGTATTGCTTACCTGAAATGAAACTATATTTCCGCCATAATTCTTTATTTGCAGGAGCTGGAACACGAAAAGCAATAAGGGAGGGAAGAGCTGATTATACTCCAACCTATTTTTCTGAAATTCCACGCCTGTTTAGAGACAACATTTTGCCTGTAGATATCGCACTTATTCAACTTTCTCCACCAGACGAAGAAGGTTTCATGAGCTATGGAATATCTGTGGATTATACCGTGCAAGCCGCAAAGTCCTCGAAAGTTGTTATTGCTGAAGTAAATAAACAAATGCCTAGAACTAATGGTGCCAATATCCATATCTCAAACATCGATTATATTGTTGAGACTGACAGACCCTTAATAGAAATCCCTCTTCCAAAAATCACGGAAGTTGAAGAAAAGATCGGGCGTTATATTGCTTCATTAATCCCAGATAAGGCAAATCTACAATTAGGTATTGGTGGAATTCCGGATGCTGCGTTAAACTTTCTTCACGAAAAGAAAGATTTAGGAATTCATACCGAAATGTTTTCTGATGGAGTAGTGGAGCTATATGAAAAAGGAGTTATAACAAATAAATACAATAATTTACATCCTGGTAAATTTATCGCCACATTCTTAATGGGCACAAAGAAACTTTACCAATTTGTTGATAATAACCCTAATGTTGAAATGCATACTGTTGATTACACTAATAATGTTATGATAGCTGGAAAAGTTAAAAATCTAATTTCTATTAATTCTGCCCTCGAAGTCGACTTATTTGGTCAGGTGTGTGCGGATACACTCGGCTACCAACAATATTCAGGCGTTGGAGGTCAAGTCGATTTTGTTCGAGCGTCAAGTTTATCTCCTGGAGGCAAATCTATTATTGCTCTGCCCTCAACAAATAAAAAAAAAACAATCAGTCGAATAGTTGCTAAACTGAATGAGGGGGCATGCGTAACAACTTCACGTAATGATATCCATTATGTTGTCACTGAATATGGTATTGCTAATTTACGTGGAAAAACAATACGTCAACGTGCAAAAACATTGATTAAGATTGCTCATCCTCATTTTCGCACTCAACTTGAAAAAGATTTCAAAAAACATTCGTGTCATAAAGAAATCCATGCAAAATAGGATTTAAAAAGTAACTTAACTTATATATTTAGCAATCACATTTTCAAGGTTTAATTTTTAAAAAAAAGAACCTAGAAGGCTAAAAGAAGATTTTGTTGTTTGAAGAGAAGTTAATTTTTAAGGAACTCTAATATATCCTTCTGTGCTTGCTTCCTATTAGACATTATGAGATTATGTCCATATCCTTTATAAAGAATTAATTCGGCGTCGGGGATACCTTCGGCAGTTATGTGAACATCATCAACAGAATAGCCTATATCTAATTCTCCGCTCATCACTAATGTTGGAGCTTTAATCTCCCCTAATCTATCTTTAAAATTCATCGCACGATCTGCTTGAATTTCATTTAAGAAATCATTTGGATACTCAATTTTCCCCATTACTTTTTTTCCAAATAAGCGAGTGAAAAATTTGGCTATACTTCTCGAAATTCTTGAGGAAAAAAGAAAATCTAATATTGCTGCCAATGATTTTCCATACTTTCCTTGTTTAAAATATTCTGCCGCTTTTCTTTCAATTTCTATACCTCTTTCACTCAATCGATAAGCAGCAGAGATAATTACAAGCTTTCGAATGACATCGGGATGGTTGGCAGCTAAATAATGAGCAAGTTGCCCTCCTGTTGATACGCCCATTACATCAACAGGTTCTTTAAATTCCCTCCATATCATTTTAGCATAGTCATCTGCCATTTTGTCAAATAAATAATTCTCTGGCAAATTAGGTTTGCGTCCAACAAGGTATATAGTATAATGTTTTGTAAAAAATTTAGCTGATTTTATAAATTGTCTTAATGCAAAGCCTGAAGGTGGCTCATGATTGAAAGATAAAGCTTCAATGTTAACTAAGATTTGGGACTTACTACCTATACGAGCATAAGGGAGCCCATCTTCAAAATAACCAGTTTCTAGCTTGTACTTTTCTTTTAATTTTCTATATTTACGCTTAGACATTTTCTTTAAGAGATTAAATTTATTCTGAATATTATAATTAACTTTAAATCCTTCAACATAAAAAAATTATCCATCTCTAGGAAAAGAGAATTTAAATTACAACGAGAATTAATTTACACTTAAATTTTAAAGAGTGATTATTATTGAGTTATGAAGAAAAATCAACAAATAAGAAAGATACTTTCCCAAAAATGAATTTTACTAAGTTAAAATTTTAAAAAAGAAGTAAATTTTCGTCCTTGAGCTTCAATAATACACTCTTTACCTTGAGGAGTTATTTTTAAGATTGCTTTATCTATAACTTCAAGTGGGATACCTTCTTTTTTTAATACGTTATGAAACCAATCGATAATAGATTTATAATACCTCTCCACATCATCTCCTTCCAAATCAGGTGTAAATTTGCCTGTTTTTAAATCAATTGTTAATTCATTTTCAGGAGTATAGTGATAAAACGGATCTACTATATATCCTTGTGAATCACCCGATGATTCTCTTATTACCTGGTTCACCACTGACTTTAACCTGTTTAACTTCATTTATATCACGGTATAAATTTTATAAGAAGAATTTATCTATTAAAATTTTGTAGATTCTAAAATCGTGTGGATCATTTAGTAATAGCAATAAAAAAAAATATATTTTTAAAAAAAAAAAAAAATATTATTGGTTTTTCAGCTTTTCATATAATTTATTAACTTGAACACATCCAGTATTACTTCCATCTTCAGCATTTGCGAAGCATCTTTTCTCAGGACTTTTAGTGAATTTTACACACCCCCAACACCACAATTTATTAAAAGAAATCGATTTTTTCTTATTCTTTGCGCGAACTTGCTCACATAACTCCAAAGCTTCATCAAATTCTAGTCTTAATTCACTCATTATATTTATCACCTTTTTTTTTTATTTCATAATTAAATTTTCCTTCTGAATTCTATTTTTAAGTATAGAATTAGCAATGTACCAGCCTATAAAACCCCCTATTACTCCCTGAATGATTGAATATGGCATCAGAAAGTATCCATACGTAAGAAAATCGTCGACACCTGGTACCGAAAATCCAGATTTGTAAAAAAATCCAGACACAATACTTAGTAAGACGAAGCTGACTGAAGAGATTAATGAGGAAAATAGAACTGCTTTTCTCTCATTTTTAGCAGGTTTTAACAACCATAGTGAGAGATCTATAGATAATCCATATGCAATATAAATTAAAGCCCAATATACAGCACCCCACGGAGACTTTAAAGTATTTTCTATCTGCCATTCTACTATAATTTCAATCGGAATTCCGATAATTCCACATAGTCCGAAAAAGAAAAGAGCTGTACCCAATGTCTTTAAATATACACAGAAAAAATATGTGATCATCATCAGAAAAATCATAACAAAATATAGATAAATATACCCTATTTCTATCATTATAATGTCAAAAAACACGGTAAATATAGCTGTTATAAGGGCTATACTTATGAAACCGATGATATTTAAACCCAAGGATCGTTTATTCCAAGGTTTATGCCAACTTGTGTTTTTAGTTTGATGCAACATTATTATTTCTTTCATTTTTTTTACCTACTTTTAATAACTTGTAATTTTATAAGAAAAACAGGCTAAAATTACTCAGTTTTTCTCATACATCAAGAAATATTTGAAGTATTTAAAGAATATGACAATTTCAATCCTATTAACTGGACATAAATTTTTCAAAAAATGTACAGTTTCATAAAAATAAATAAGGAAATTGGACATTAATTAGTATAAAAGAAATTGGTACTAACTTTAAAATGGATGATAAAGACTTAGAAATTCTAAAATTGTTGCTTTTTGATGGGCGAATGTCTTATGAATTAATTGCAAAGAAAATTAAGTTAACTCCCTACTTAGTCAAAAAAAGGATTAATAACCTTGTGGATATGGGAGTAATAATGAAATTTACAACTAATCTCAATTTTTTAATGTTTCAAAAATCAGTGTGTTATACTCTTGCTGACGTAAAACAAGGTACAGATCAACAAGAATTAATTGAACGTATTGGACAACTAGATGAGGTTAGCGGAGGGGCGATTTCTCTCCAAAATAAGATGCAGATTATTCATATATACTCTGATGATTATGAATTCAAAAAAAATCTTGAAAAATTGATGCAATTTAAAGAAATACAAAACACAGAAAACTTTATTTTACTTATTCCTCCAGATTTAGACTTTAAAAATAAAAGATTGACCAAAACGGATTGGAAGATAGTTAATTGTATTAAAGATAACTGCAGAAAAACCGATGTAGAAATCGCAGATGAGTTAGGAATCTCATCTAAAACTGTTAAAAGAAGATTAAGCTATATGAGGGAAAATAACATAATTCTTTTCATGATAGACCTTGATACAAGTGCAGCTGATTTTCTCTCTTACCTATTAATTGTTAAATTTCAAAGAATTGCGTCTGAATCTTTTAATAAGGTTATGCAAATAGTAAAAAATTATTTTTACGTGTGGAGAGTCGCTAACCAAGAAGCATTCATAATAACTGTATTTATAAATAAGTTGAGAGAAATTGACGAACATGTTAAGGAAATTGAAAACATTCCATATGTTAAAGAAGTAATCAGTTTTGTTCCCACTAAAATGTTTTATTTCGAGAATTGGATTGATAAGTTAATTCAAAGTAATGCTATCGATTAAAACCAATTTTTTTGAAAAGAGATTAAAGATATATTTCATGCAAATTTAGTACTTATAATTTAAAAAAAACTCATCTTCAATTATAATTCGTAAAAAATAAAGAAATATTGCTGCTAAAAGGTGTTAATATAATGAAAGCGCTACTATTAAATGGAAGTTTAAAGAATGATAATGATTTCAATATGATATGTTCTTCAATAGTAGAATTACTTGAAAGAGATGGATTTGAGGTAGAGCAAATCATGTTAAAAGATATTGAAGTTGCAGCTTGTCAAGGTTGTTTTGAATGTTGGGTAAAAACACCTGGGCAGTGTAAAATAGATGATGATGGTCGAGAAGTTGCTAGAAAAATGGTTCAGAGTAATCTGATCATTCATTTTTCACCAATCATATTTGGTGGATATTCCTCTGAGTTGAAAAAAGTATTAGACAGGTTTATACCAACGATTTTACCCTTCTTTACAAAAAGAAATGGGGAAACTCATCATAAATATCGCTATAAAAGTAGGAGCTCTATCATTGCTATCGGAGTTATAGATAAACCAGATGAGGAAGAAGAAGCTACATTTAAAGAGTTAGTATATCGTAATTCACTTAATATGGGCGCACCTGTGCATGAAGCGTTAGTATATAATAAAACTCAAAATGAAGAAGATTTTATAAGTGGATTTTCTAATATTTTAAAAAGAGTGGAGGCTAAGACATGAGCAACAATAATAAAGCACTCTTATTAATCGGTAGCCCAAAAGGTGAAAATAGTACTTCAGCATCTCTTGGAAATCATCTAACCTCAAGATTAGAAGAATTAGGGATGAAAATTGAGAAAGGATTTATCCATAGACTTGTAAATCGAGAAGAAACAATACAAGATCTAATTAGAAAGGTTGATAGTGCAGATTTGATAATTCTTTCATTTCCTTTATATGTTGATAGCTTACCGGCTCCCGTTATTAAAGCAATGGAGTTAATTAAAGAAGAAAGAAACAAATTTGAAAGTAAAAAATCTCAAAACTTTATCGCAATATCTAATAATGGATTCCCTGAAGCCTCCCAAAATATTATAGCACTTCAAATTTGTAGGATTTTCTCCAGAGATTGTGGCTTTGTATGGAAAGGCGGGATAGTAGTTGGCGGAGGAGGTGCAATTAATGGAATTCCGCTACAAGAAAGAGGAGGAATGGTAAGAAATGTTATAAAAGGATTAGATATCGCAGCTCACGCTTTAAAGGATGGCAAAGATATCCCTCAAGAGGCAATTGATTTAATATCTAAAAAGTTCATACCTTACACCTTTTATAGAGTATTTGGTAATCTTGGGTGGAGATTACAAGCGCGAAAATATGGTGTAAAAAAGAAAATAAAGGATACACCTTATTCTCTTACTATATAGTAAAATTAATATCATGGATTTTAAGATAATAAACTTACTATTTTTATTTAACATATAGATTGATTAGTTTGATAAGATATGCTCTGGATATAATTGCATATATAGCAGATTAAAAAAATTTAAATTCTATTTTAGTTGTTATTAGCATGGTGAAAGATACAAAATTAAAGTAGTGATTAATATAATTAAAGAAAATAATATCCAGAAAAATGATGAAATAGTATATGCAGAGTGGGTCCCCGCTGGAAAATTTGTAAAAGCTGTAATCTTATTTGCATTTTTGTTAATTCTTTCTCTCGGTATAATCATTCCTGTTATTATACCAAAAGAGTTGTGGTTTATCGGTATCATATTTGGTGTTGTATGTTTACTCATTTTTCTTTTTTATTTGAACTACAGAGGTATAAAAATTAATTTAACCAGTAATCAACTTGAAGTATCCTATGGAATATTTAACAATAAAAGAATTCCCTTAAACAAAATAACTAGTTGTGATATAACTAAAGCACATTTTAGAACTTACGGTGGAGTAGGAATTCGATTCGGGTTAGATGGCTCATGGGCTTATAATACAGATTTCGGAGAGGCTGTGAAATTAACCTTTCAATCTGGGAGACCATTTCTTTTCTCTACAAGAAACCCACAAAAAATATGCAACCTAATACACGAATTATCAAATTAAAATTACATATCAATGTTTAAATTTAATCCTGCCATATATATAGGTCAGAACTTGCACCGGGCTTTTTATATCATAAATTTCTAAGCTTCAGGTATTAAGATAACAAAATCGTTTCCTTCTACCCATATTTTTCCTTTATAGTTACTTAAGATACGTTCAACTAAAAGAAATCCTAAAATTATTTCTTTAATTTTACTATCTTTTTCTCTCTCCTTTTTGAAAATCATATCCTTCTCAATATTCAAGATTTCTTTTTTATAATCAATGAATTTTATTTTAACATAATTTATATTATTTTCTTTGCTTCTATAGATAATGATTTTCAATTCAATTGAGGGTTTTTTACTATATCTTATCGAACTAATGAGTATATTAACTAAAACATCTATTAGAAACTTATCAGCCTTTACGTATAACTCCTCATTGGGATTTTCAACAATTATATTAATTCTTTTATTGGTATATGTACTTGTAATAAAATCTATAACATCATTAATTACATTACTTAAACCTACTTTTACAATTCCAATTTTTGTTTCATTAAGTACCGTTAATTTTTGAATTATATATATTAAAAGTTGGGCATTAATACATTCGCTTTTTACATTATCTAATAATTCTCTTAAAGATTTTGATAAAAATTGATTGTTTTGCTTGATATAGTTGTCTAATGATAATTGAAGGCTATTTATTATATTATTTATATCATTTATGAATAGTTCTTTATAGAAGTATTCTCTATCAAATTCTTCATGGAAAGATTCTTCACTTATGCGTAAATTATTTTCAGCTAATTTACGCAATATCACATTTTTAAGTATATCTGAGAAAATTCCTAACGTTTCAAGATTCTCTTCTTTCCAATAATCTTTTTCCGATAGATTATCAAAACATATGATCCCTTCTAATAAATCATTAATTTTTAATGCAAATACTAAAATGTTTTCAATTTTTTGCATTTCAAGAAAATATTTAAAGTTTTTTGCTTGTTTAGGAAGTGTATCAACTTCATTAATGTAAAAACAATCAGAAGTTTTTAATTTCTCAATTACCCATGGAAAATTGTTAATTGATATGAATTGAGGTAAATCAATTTGGGGATACGTTAATTTACCATACCAAACATAATTTCTTTTCATAAAATTATAGTTATTATTAAAAATGTAAATAGAAGCCCGATTAGCATTAATAAATTCCCCAATTTCTCTAAGAGAATCATAAATTGCTTGATTAAAATCTTGTATACCTATAAATCTCGAAATAATTCTCGCAATAATACCTTCTAATTTTGAAATTTTCTTTAAATCCTGTTCTGTTTTTTTTTGCTCTGTTACATCATGACAAATTATTTGATAAAAAGTATCATCACCAATTTCAACAAAAGAAGATTGCATATTTACCCAAATGAGATTACCATTTTTCTGGTAAAGTTGAATTTCTAATGGTGGAAAAATTCTACCTCTTTCTTCTTTTCTAAATCTTTTAAGAACCTCTACTAAATAATCTTGATGAATTAATGAAAGATCCACAAACTCTCTCCCTAATAATTCCTCTCTTGTGTATCCTAAAGACTTTTCTAAAGCAGGATTACAATCAACTATAGAGCCATTAGGATTAATTAAAAGAATGGAAAAGGGTGAATCTTTAAAAAGATGACGATATTTTATTTCAGAATTCTTTAATTTATTTTCTGCTTCTAATCTCTTGCTAATATCTCGAATAATATATTGAGTAAAGACCTGTCCTCCCA
>JAEOSD010000200.1 GCA_016840545.1 Promethearchaeota archaeon | reverse complement strand
AAAGAATGGAAAAGGGTGAATCTTTAAAAAGATGACGATATTTTATTTCAGAATTTTTTAATTTATTTTCTGCGTCTAATCTCTTGCTAATATCTCGAATGATATATTGAGTAAAGACCTGTCCTCCCATTTGAACTTCATTTACATTAATTTCAACTGGAATTAGATTACCTGAATTATCAATGACGTCTAATCTTAAAGGAAGTGGACTATTAAGTTGATCAAATATTTCTTCATTAAAATCTATGTTTATAATTTCATTTAATAATTTACTTGAATGGAATCCGATAAAGTCTTCAAAAGGGAGTTGAAATAATTCCTCCGCTTGTTTATTAGCATCCATTATAATTCCTGACTTTTTATCAATTATCAAAATCGCATCTCGAGCAGCCTTAAATAAAGCTTCGTAACGTAATTCAGCGATTTTAAGGGCTTCAATTGAAGGTTTATGTAAATCAATTTGATTAGTTATTGTACTATGGATCTCTCTTAGAATATCAAATACTTGAATATTATTTAAGTAATTATTTTTTATGTTATCAAATTGCTTAAGAATGAAATAACTAAATTGGTTAATAATGCTCTTAGGGATTTTATCATTGTAATAAATTATTAATGATAATGGTAATAAACCCCCTCTAATACTCTCATCGGATACATAATCAAAATAAATAGCAGCATTTGAATTTAAGTGAGGAAATGGTAGAATTACTGAGGCTCGTTTAAATTCTCCTCCTCCAAAAATATATTGCGAAATTGAAAAACTTTTTATAGAAATCAATTCGGGATTCTCGAAAGCATCTTTAGGATGCACTGCTTCGATTTTAACGCCTAAATTTTCATCCCATCGACAAAATATTATCCCAATCTCTGTTCTTGGTGTATATTTTTCAATTCTCTCTGCTATTTTAAGTGAAAGCCAATTAAAAGCCTCATCAATATTTATGTTATTAATTCCACTTGTTAAAAAAAATTTCATTGGCATTTGTCCGAGTTTTTTTAATCCCATATCATCTACTAAATCATTTATATTCGGTTCTTCTAAATCAATCTTATTGAAAAGAATAAGAAGTGGTAATTCACTTAGCTCTGGCATTCCTACTATTTCATGTAATAATGCTCGTGCATCTGTAAATTTTAACTTATCCGAAACATCTAAAACAAAAATCAAACCATCTTGCTTTTTCAGATATGGTTTCCATATTTCCTTAAATTTTTCTTGTCCAGGTGTATCATAAGTTAATAGAGATACATTATTTACTAAGATTCTAGATATATCTACGTTTATGGTTGGAAATATTGTTTTTAACACAGATTTTCTTCTTGTCTTAATAATGGTTGTTTTCCCAGCCATTGAAAGTCCAAAAATTAGCACTTTTGCCTCTTTTTGTTCAAATATGACTCTTTCTTCTGGAAAAGATGTATTAAAAGTTTTTAATAGCGTTCTAATTTCCTCTAGCTTACCTAAATCTCCTTGATAAACTTGAGAGTCCACATAAAAAGCCTTATAAGCCTTTTTAATTTTTTTAAATTCTTCAACAAATCCTTCTAGAAGTTCTTGAGCTAAAGTTGTATTAATTTTGTTTTTATTATCAACAATTATTGAAATTAAAAGGCGCTCCTTTTTCGTCCTTGAATATTTACTCGGAATATCAAACAATAAATTAGCTGTTTTAAAAGTTCCAAACATATGTTTAAAAAAACCATCTTCATAAAGCTCTATTAAGGTAGGAACTTGTTTAAGATCATCCCTTTCAATTGTTTCAGGAACTTTTAAAAAAATATATGGAGGAAAAAACAGATTCCGATGACTTAATATTAAAATTCTCAAATATAATGCCCCTTATCCATCTTTATAAACCTAAGCTTTCTTACCTAATAATCGATTTATATTATAAAAATATATTTGATATTCAAATTTTAAAAAAGCTAATTTTGATTTGTGAAATACTAAGTGTCTTGGTAAAACCAATTATGGTATAACCAAGCTTTACAAAAGATTAAAAAAGAGTTAGTATGGTCATTCTAAATGTTCTAGTTTATTTTTTAGCTAAACCTTTATAAATTCTTTAATAATCTTTTTTGAGTATATACATTAATGATGCAATTAAATCAGATATACATTGAGCAGTAGAATGAAGCTTTGCTATATCAATCTTATCGAGTGTATCTTCTGCTGTCAGTAAATAATAAGGTGATCTAATCCAATGAATAACATTTAAATCTGCCTGAATAGCAAACTGTCCTGCTTCCAAAGTAGAATTTTAGAAAGATTTAAATTCTATATTATTTATGGTTAGCATGGTGAAAGACACAAAATTAAATTGGTGATTCATATAATTAAAGAAAATAATATCCAGAAAAATGATGAAATAGTTTATATAGAATGGGTCCCCGCGGGAAAATTTGTAAAAACCGTGATCCTATTTGCATTTTTGTTAATAATTTCTCTCGGTATTATTATTCCTATTATTAGTCCGGAAGAATTGTGGTTTGTAGGTATCATATTTGGTGTTGTAAGTCTACTCATTTTTCTTTTTTATTGGAACTATAGAGGACTAAAAATTGATTTAACTAGTAATCAACTTAAAGTATCATATGGAATATTTAACCATAAAAGGATTCCTCTTACCAAATTAACCGGTTGTGATATAACTAAAGCACATTTTAAGACTTATGGCGGAGTAGGAATTCGATTAGGATTAGATGGCTCATGGGCTTATAATACAGATTTCGGAGAGGCTGTAAAATTAAACTTTCAATCTGGTAGACCATTTCTTTTCTCTACAAGAAACCCACAAAAAATATGCAATCTAATACGTGAATTATCAAATTAAAAATAACTAGATTCTTATAATTCTTCATTTAATAGTATATTAAAAATCGTGGAATGGAAATATTAAGTGAAAGAAAATCTCAATAGTTGATAAAAAATGGATCAAGATTATGAGTATCTTTTTAAAACGATTGTTATAGGAGATGGTGGCGTAGGTAAAACGGCTTTAACTATTAGATTTTCAAAAGGAATTTTCACTGAAGATTATAAAATGACCATTGGAGTAGATTTTAATGTTAAGACTATATCCATAGATACAGATGAAGGCGTTATTAGGTGTAAATTACAAGTATGGGACACGGGTGGGGAAGAACGATTTGGTGCTATAAGGCCTATGTATTACCGAGGCGCTCTTGGAGCAATTTTAGTATTTGATCTTACAAATTATGCTAGTTTTGAACATCTTCTCAAATGGATAGAAGAAGTGCGTACCAATATAAAATTTGAAATCCCTCTTTTGTTAGTTGGTAATAAAAGCGATTTAGCTGATCAGAGAGCGATTTCTATGAAAGAAGTAAATCAATTTGCAAAAGATTTCAACTTATATTACATTGAAACCTCAGCTAAGACAGGAAAGAGGGTAGGTGATTGTTTCTATGTTCTTACTTGTCTTATGGCTGGTTTAGACATTGCTGAAATCAAGCTTAGGCTTTAATAAATGAAATGAAATTTTTATTATTATGAGTAAATCAAAATCATTAACTTTAGGTAAATCAATGGATATTATTTTCATTATCTCTTCTATTATTTTCAACATTTCAGTAAGCATTATTTACATTGCGATAAAAATAGGTAATTTGGAACTCGTGCAGGTTTCTGGTCTTATTGTGATTCTCCTGATAATTCCCTTCACTATCACCTTAATTGGATATATTAAGGAAAAGGAGGAAAAGAAGATTCTAATCTCTTTAGTCATTATCATATTCTATCTTTTTTTGGAATTATTATTAGATTACATCCTCATGATTCCATTCAGAGAGATATTGGCACTTCATA
>JAEOSD010000083.1 GCA_016840545.1 Promethearchaeota archaeon | reverse complement strand
TATGGAATATCTGAGGTAATTGCAAAACAAAATATTTTGATTAGGGACAATCTTGAAAGTTTTCCAGAATTTCTAAAACAAAAGAATTTTCCAGTCTACCATATAACTAATCCACCATATCTTTATTTGGGATACATCAAAAAGCATTCTGAAACTCAAAAGCTAATCCATTATTTTAAAAAGGATAATAATGGTTATCAAGATTTATATCAAATTGCGATGCTAAATGATTTAAGAAGCGGAATTGAAGACCTGGTTTACATTATTCCTTCAAATTTTTTATATGGGGCTTCAGTATCTAATAAATTCAGATTAGATTTCTTGAGGCACTATAAAATTCTTAAAATGGTTATTTTTGAGACTAAAATATTTGAATTCACCGGTACAAACATATGTATTGGTTTTTTTAAAAAAAGGAAAAAACCTAAGATTAAAGATTTGAAATTTTCAGGTGTGAAAATAAAAAAGCAAAATGAAATTTCTCATAAAGAATACATCTTAAAATTTCAATATAAATATAGAGCTGGTTATGAATTTGATGAATTTTTAAAGAAGTATCGTCAAAGCTATCCCTTAAAAGTGAAGTATTATCTCTTAAAGGATAAAGTGTTAAAGAATTTAGGGAGTAGCGAAATTGACGTAATTGATGCTAATCAATATATGAATAATAAGTATAAAAAGTTAAAGCTTAAAGTTAATGAAAAATTGAAACAAAAATTAGAATCAAACATATTATATATAAGGACTGTTGATACAGGTTCAAATCATGGGAGAGTTGGTTTAGGAATCATTAAAGCTGATTTTAATGTTAATGGAATTCTAGTATCTGGAAATACTTATCGAACCCATCCAATTCAAATATTTTTTGAGCCCCAACTTTCATTAGAAGATCAGATTTTAATTAAAGATTATTTTAATTTTATTTTAGAATTATTTAGAGAGCATCTGGACAGTGAATTTCTTACTACCTATAAGTATTCAAACGCAGATTATACACGAAAGTATTTAGGATTGACTCAAACAAAAAAATTAATTGAAACCTTCCCATATAAAAATTTAACTGCTAACAAAAAAGAAAATTTGAGAAAATTCATGAAAAACAAACAATTTAATGAAATTTTGAAAATATTAACTCTTTTTAACTAATCTTTATGCTAGCAAGCAAGAAAGCTATTAACCCTAAAAATGCCCCAATTTTTAGAAGTAAACTAATTTTTTTGAAGCTCTCTTTAGTTAATTTAGATGAGATCATTAGTAGTACAGCATATCCCACATCAACTAATCCAAAAGTCATTGAAATCAAAAACAAAATGGGATTAATAATTGGAGTAAAATATGGCAATATAAAAAATATTATTGCTGTGAGTGAAAAAACCACAGCAATTATTGTAGATTTTTTAACACCAATTTTAATTGCCAAGGTTTTGACGTTTTGCTCTTTATCTCCTTCAATATCTTCACATCCTTTTATGACTTCGCGTGATAGGAGTAAAAAAAATGAAGTTATAAAGAAATAATAAATGTAAGGGGGAATAATTGAATTATTTAATATAGCTCCATAAATTAATCCTATAGAGAAAGAAATACTAACTATAATATTTCCAAGAAAACCGCTTTTCTTTCCCCATTTTGCATAGACCCATCCAATAAATCCAAAGAATACAGCAAGTATGATATTTAGAAATCCAATATTAAAGAAAAAACTATGAAAGATAGCTAATCCTACACCTATTCCATAAGTCGTTAAAAAAATTATTTTTGCTTGCTTTATAGTAATTCTCCCGCTTGGAATTGGCCTTTCTGGACGATTTATTTTATCTATTTCAAGATCATATATATCGTTAATAACCATTCCTGAGCTAGCAACAAAAAAGTAAGTGATTACTCCAAGAATTATATTTATTATAACAAGATAAGCTGATATATTAGTTCTTGTATTTAATATACCAATTATAACTGTTAAACTTCCCATAATATCATTTATTGGGCGAAGTATTTCAATTATATCCTTGATTTTCATTCCAGGTATAACCTTCTTAAAATTTATTTTAATGGGTAGCTCTTTTTACAGTTTTTAGCTGTATCCTTAATCTCATCGATTATAGTTTTTAATGAAGAACCATTATCTTTTAAAATATGGTTCTCTAAATATGTACCCATTACTATAATGCCCGCTCCTGCTTCAACAAAATCTCTAGCAACATCTTTAGTAGTAACTCCTCCTCCCGCCATGATAGGAATATTTAACATATTAGAACAGAGACGAATAGTTTCTGAAGGTATTCTTTCACATCCAGAACCAGCTTCTAAATAGAGTAATTTAAAGCCTATCATTTCTGCTGCTAAGGCGTAAGCTACTGTTAACTTTGGTTTATTTCTGGGAAGCAATTTAGCTCTTCCAATCCATCCAGCAGTTCCTCCAGGTTCAATTATTAAATAAGCAGTTGAGATAGGTTCAATATTTAATACCCTAATTGTATAGGAAGCAAGTGCTTGACTTCCAATAATATTATTTGGATCCTCAGAATTTAAAAGAGACATAAACAAAATAGCATCTGCTTCTTTAGAGATATTACTTATTCCACCAGGAAATAAAATTATTGGTAAGTCGATTTTTTCTTTTATTGCAATAATTGTATCATCAACAAAACGCTGATCAAAAACAGTACTTCCTCCAATGAGAATTGCATCAGTACCTGCTTCGTGAGCACATTCTGCCATTTTAGATGCTTTTTTTGGATGTTGTTTAACTGGATCAGGATCAATTAAAGAAAAGTGTAAAGCACCTTCTTTATTGATTTTATTTATAAGATATTCATAGGTGCTCATCTCTAAAGATTTACTTGTCAAAATATCAGCCATATAATTCACTTTTTTAATAATTAATTTACTTTTTTAGTATTTATTAACATTTTTCTAATTTTATCATAAACTTGAGTTACTTTATTTTTCCATTCTTCAAATTCATGAATATTTTTAGGAAAGTTCCTATACAACTTTGAAATTTCTTTCATTCTAATTCTTAAATAATTTAAATCTAACAATAAATTAGGTTGAGCGATTCCTTTAATCGCTTTATTAACCATATTTAAAAGTGATAAATTCAAACCTCCAGTTGATGAGATTTCTAATATTTCTTCCCCACTTAATAAATCTTTTTCTAAGCCAAAATTTAATTCAGCATTATTCATAACTTGTAAAGTCATTCTAAGTAAATCTAATGCAGCAAATTCTGCTCCAAAACTAGTCATAACCTTATGATTATAATCCCACAGAGAATTAATAGTGAGATCCCCGTTTTCAATAGCGATTATAGCAGTTTTTGCAGCAAATAAGCCAGCCCTCATTGAGGGATCTATGCCCCCGCCATGCAATGGATTAACTTGGCAAGCAGCATCTCCTATAATTAGTATCCCATTAGCTGTGCAAGACCAAAGCGGCCTTCTTACAGGCACTAGACCTCCTCCAGAAGAGATAATATCATAATTCGATGTTAATATGAATTGATTGAAAACATTTTTCTTATAATACTCCTTTATTTCTCTTTTGTATTCAGGAAAGGTGCCTATACCTATATTTACAGAAGATTCATTTTTTGGAAAATACCAGATATAACCACCAGGAGCTTTTTCTTGATCTAAGATGATTGAAATGTACTCTGGATCTTGAACTTGAAGATTTTGAGGTGAAAATTTAACTATTTCTCGGAAGCATAAAATTGTATCTTCACGAGAAATTGTTTTTTCGATAAATTCGCTGTTTATTTTTTTCCTTAAAGGTGAATAAAAACCAGATGCATCAATTAGGATTTTAGATTTTAATTCTGTCTTTTCTCCATTTTTTAATTTAACTTTTACACCAGATACAGTATCTTGTTTATATAATAAATCTAAAGCCATTGTCTTATCTAGAAATTGCTTTACTCCCGCATCCAATGCTTCATTTAGGAGTCTTTGTCCAAATTCCAGTCTATTCACAATATAACCTGCTTGTTTTGGATCAAATAAATCAATACATTTTTTTAAATTAGGTGAATACAATTTAGCCCCCTTGATATGACAAGAAAGCTCTTTTCCTCTTGGGGCATTTATTTTAAGGAATTCAAATACTTCAGTCCCTACAGCATCCCCGCATATCTTATCGCCGACTTTATCTTTTTCTTTACTATCAAGGAGACAAACCTCTAATCCTTTTTTAGCAGCAAATCTAGCTGCTGTAGCACCTCCAGTTCCAGATCCAACAACGATTATATCAAAAGATTTTTTAATTGGTTCCATTATACGTGAATATTTATTATTTGGGTTATATGAAATAAAAAGAATAATTTGAATTATATTAAAGTTAAGAGAAATATGATTAAAGTTGTTAAAATCGGTACTGTTAAATCATCCCAGGTACTTGGAGAAAAAAGTTCAATTATAGTTGCTAATGCACTAGTAATTAATGATAATATTAAAGCAGACTCGATGGGAATATGTACTTGAGTTATTGGATTTGTAACCCCTAGTATCGTAAAAGCAATAAAGCATATGATGAAACCGCTTACAAAAAAGGTTAAGGAGCCTTCTAAAGTTCTGGTAGAATTTATCCATGGTATTTTTATTTTTATCTTTCCAAATCTTTTTCCTATTATAGAAGCAAGGGTGTCAGAAATTATCATTAACATTATCCCTGCAATTGGGAAATAAAGCTGATCAGGGGCAAAAATAACGAAAGCCGTTATTAATATTAAAATAGATAGACAATAATGAAATGGTCCTTGAAGATAACCCACTTTTTCTTCTGCTTGTTCTCCAATTGAATCGTATAATTCTTTTAATTGTTTAATTTTAGATTTTTTTGAACTTAATAATACCAAAACGGTAAGAGTACCCGCAATTATAACTGGCCACCATTTCCAATTAAAATAAGGACTTGAAAAAACAGATAATCCGGCAAATAAGTGTACTGCCTTTCGGGCTTGAAATTTTGAAATTTTTTCTCTTTTTTTTAATTGAACAGGTAAAAGAATAGTAGCAAATATATAGAGATAAGTTATTAATACAATTAGTAAATCGAATAAATAATCCATTGAAATCAAGGAGCTTTTTAATTATTAAATTAATTATGCCAGAGAAAATTTTATTTTTTAAAAATAAAATCCCACTAATTATAGTATTAAGTGTTACAATTATAATGAGAATAAAAACCTAACTAATAAAGGGAGAAATCAATATATTACCTATTAAATTTTACCAATTTAACCGATAAATATATCTTTTTGATTCCTGATTATTTCTTTTCCTCAATAAATATTATTTTCTTTGAAATATTTTAAAGATATATAACTTTTCGAGGAATTATCTTTTTAATATTTTAATAGGAAGTTCGTCAAGAGATATTAGATTACAAGCTCAAGTTGAATATATAAGTACAGAATAATTTTTTTCGTTTTTTATTATAAAAATTAATTTTTTATCAGTCAAAATCTATTATCACATGTTAAAAGAAAAAATTCAAACACAATTATGAGACCCTTTTCATTATTGATTAAACCTGCCTCTGCCGATTGTAATTTAAGGTGTGATTATTGTTTTTATATAGATCATCTCAATGATGTTGGTTCAGCACCACGTATGCCCGAAGAAGTCCTTGAGCATCTAATTGCTACTTATATGGAAACTGATCAAAATGGCCAGTATATTTTTGGTTGGCAAGGTGGGGAGCCGACACTTATGGGTTTGAATTTTTTTAATAAAGTTGTTGAGCTTCAAATTAAATATGCACCTCGAGGAGCTGCTATAAGTAATGGACTTCAAACAAATGGAACGCTAATTACCGACGAATTTGCAAATTTTTTGGGGGAATATAAATTTCTTCTCGGAGTTAGCTTAGATGGTCCGGCTGATTTACATGATTATTACAGGAAAACTATAGGTCAAAAAGCTACTCACTCATTAGTTATGCGTGGAATAGATCGTTTAAGGAAATATAATGTTGAATTTAATATTTTAACTTTGGTTAATAATTTAACAGTAAATAAAGGAAGAGAAATATATCAGTATTTAAGAGAAAATGGTTTTCTCTTTCATCAATACATCCCTTGTGTTGAGTTTGATGATGATAATAAACTTTTACCATATTCAATAACTGGAGAGGATTGGGGTAGATTTCTTTGTGAAGTTTTTGATGAGTGGATTAAAGAGGATATCAATCACATTTCCATTCGTTTGTTTGATTCTATTCTTGACTACTTAGTTAATAAAAGATATAACGTTTGTCATATGGGAGAAAATTGTTGTCAATATTTTCTTATCGAATATGATGGTAGCGTATATCCTTGTGATTTTTTTGTAAGAAATGATTTGATTCTTGGAAATATTTTAAATAAAACCTGGGATGATTTATTAAACTCTCATAAATACCATCAATTTGGGAAACAAAAAGCTAATTGGAATAAAGTTTGTAATTCTTGTCCATATCTATATTTGTGTCATGGAGATTGTCAGAAATTCCGACCCAAGGGCATTCAAAAAAGAAACACCTTAAGTATATTATGTAAAGGCTGGAAAAAGTTTTATACCTATTCATTGCCACATTTTAAATCAATTACAAAAGAAATAATTAAAGATAAAACTTTAAGCGTTCCATTACAAGGTAAAACTAAAAAAATTGGGAGAAACGAACTTTGTCCGTGTGGAAGTGGCAGAAAATATAAGAATTGTTGTATGAAATGAGATTTATAAAACTTTATAATTTTAATAGAATTTGATAAAATATCAATATTAATTCTTCTTATTGGATTATGCTAAGAGTAGGTATAATTGGATGTGGAGATATCGCTAATTTAAATGTATTAGGATACTTAGGTTCTCAAGATACCGAGCTTATTGCTGTTTGTGATACTGATATCAAAAAAGCTGGAGAAAAATTAGAACGATGGGGATTAAGGACTGTTAAAATATATAAAGATTATAAAAAGATGGTAGATCACGAGGATCTAGATATTGTAGAAATTTTAACACCTCACCACCTTCATTTTCCAATGACAGAATACTGTGCTCAAGCAGGAATTCCAGGTATTTCAGTACAAAAACCTTTGGCACATACTATTACAGATTGCGAGAAAATGGTCCAAGTTTGTAAACGAGAAAACGTAAAACTAAAGTTGTTTGAGAATTTTAGGTTTTATCCCGTTTTCCTAAAAGCCAAAGAACTTCTTGATCAAGGAATTATTGGAGAATTACTTAACTTTAGAATAAACAGTATTGGAACTGGTGGCCCTGGAATGCCACGAGGTTTAAATTCTCTTATATGGAGAGTTAAAGTGGACACATGTGGAGGCGGTCCTTGGGTTTATGATGACGGAATACACAAATTTTCAATGGCACTTTGGTTAATGGGAGAAGGACGAGTCGAGAAAGTTTATGGTTGGATAGATTACTTTACAGGAGTCATGGATTCTCCGAGTTATATTTTTTGGAAATATCCTAGTAAAAATTCTGACAAGCCTCCAAAATATGGCTCAATGCAGTTCACATTAGCTCCAAATGTCTATTATCCTAGTAATTATTATGATTGTGACGAATATATTGAAATTTCGGGAACTAAGGGTATAATGTGGTTGAATCAGTGCACTTCAGGAGGAAATTATATTTCAAAAAGTCTACAATTTCCACCTGTAGTTGTATACGTAGATGGAGTAGTGAAATCATTTGGAGAAGATTTACCGAGAGACTGGAGATATTCATTTATTAATTCTACTGAACATTTTATTAACGTCGTTAAGAAGGGAGGAAAACCTATTTATACAGGGGAAGAAGGGAAAAATCTATGCATTTTTGCTAAAATGCCCTACATTTCTCAACAACAAAACCGCTCAATTTATTGGGAGGAGATCACTATAGAGAATGAGCAAAATAAGGAGTGTATTGTAGAACAGCCTGAAAATATGGATGCTAGTGGCTTATCAAAATATAATAGGATGAAAAACAGAGATTTACGTAAAGCTATTAGAGATGGATTGAAGCATCAACAATTTAAATATCAATATGAATATGAGGAATAATTTAAATTACTCTTAAAACAATAATAGTGGATTACATATCATCAAGATAAATTTCTTTTCCTAATTCTGTTGATTTGATAGCAGCTAGGTTAAATTTCAAAATCTTTTTTGCATATTCTCCGGATAAAATTGGTTTTCTATTACCCTTTACTGCCTCTATAAAATGGTGAGTTGCATTTATAAAACTAAATTTCCAATCATTATCAAAATCTCTATAAAATTCTACTTTACCATCTCTTATTACACTAATAGGAGGAAAAATTTCTGAATCGGTCATAATGTTTCCTATTGAAGTTCCTTGATTAATACGCATGATTCCTCTGCTTGCTATTATTTCAATAAATTCGTCAGTTGGATAATACCTTGAGGGGATTGTCAAGTCTGGCATTAATGAGAATTCCATATGACCATATTGTGGGACAACGTGCTCTGTAATTTGTTTATATTTAAACATAACATATGCGGGAGCATCCATACCTTGATATGAATCTGTCCATGCAAACACTTTCTCAATCTCTTCACTAAACAACCATTGGGCAAGAACAAAGGCATGCCATCCATTATCAAGTAATACTGGAGAACCATTTTGAGCCCCTCCAACCTTTTTAGGGATTTTTCTCCAAATTTTAGCACTTTCTGGAATTTGCCAACCTCCTTTTCCGCCCATCGCAATTTTAACTCGTAGAGATGAAGGATCTCCAATATAATCTTGATCAATTAATTCCTTTGCCTTTATAATATGAGGAGAAAAAACGAAATTCTCATAAATAGATAATATTGATCTAAATTCTTTACATGCTTCAATCATCAAATCAGCCTCTTCTAAAGTTAATGCCATGGGTTTTTGAACAGAAATACCCTTAACACCGCTTTTAGCGGCTGAGATTGTTGCTTCGGCATGTAAATGATGAGGAAGAAGAATTTCAACAATATCCAATTCTTCTTTTTTTAGCATTTCTCTATAATCCGAGTATAGATTAATATCTTTCCCTAAATTAAATCTTTTGATTTTAATTTTTGCTTTTTCTATTGTTCTATTACATAATGAGACAATTTCTATTTCCTTGTTATCTAAATATCCGAGAAGATTTAAATCAAAAATTACACCTGTTCCTATGAAACCTACTTTGAACATAACGATTATTAAAGTGGTTTATTAAATTTATATAAATCTAAAATTTTCAATCAGTTGATTTTTCTTTATTTGGATCAGATTGAAGAGTGAAAATTGCATAGGTGTTTATAAAGAACTATTGGTTTTCATCTAATAGTTAATTAAATAGTAAGAAATTATGTTCGAATATGCCATTGTTAGAAAACCATGTAGAAACTTTAAATATGGTCTTACAGATGCAGATTTAGGAATCCCTGATTACAGGAAAGCCCTTTCTCAACACAATATTTATGTCCAAGCTTTAAAAAGGTGTGGGATTCAAGTTATTGAATTGAAAGCAGAGGAAAGGTATCCAGATTCCACATTTGTGGAAGATACTGCTATTACAGACAAAAATTTTGCGGTAATTTTAAATATGGGAGCATCAAGTAGAAGGGGAGAAGAAATCGAAATAGAAAATGTGTTAAATGATTTCTATGATAATATTGAGAGAATAAATCATCCTGGAACCGTTGATGGTGGAGATATCATGAAGGTTGAGAATCATTATTATATAGGAATATCAAAAAGGACAAATATAGAAGGAGCAAATCAATTAGTTAAAATTTTTAAAAAAAATAATTATTTATGCTCCAAAATTTCATTAACCAATTTACTCCATCTGAAAACAGGGATATCATACATTGGAGATAATAATATGATAGCAGTTGATAAATTTAGAAATTTACCCCATTTTAAAAGATTTAATATAATTTATACTTATGAAAATGAACAATATGGTGCAAATAGTATAAGAGTCAATGAATATGTTCTAATCCCTAAGGGCTGTAAAATTTTAAGCAAGTCTTTAAAATCATTAAGATATAAATTATTAGTGTTGGATCTTTCAGAATTTAGAAAAATAGATGGAGGTCTTTCTTGTTTATCACTTAGATTCTAAAAATTTAATCTAAATTCACAAACTAATTTTATTTGAATGAACTTTTTAAGAAATACTAAAATAGTAAAATTATAACTGTCAAAATGAGTTTTTTTAATGAAAATAGATAAAGAATTGAGTCCAAATAAGTCCTATGAACGTGCTTTATATTTAGGGTGTGGTTATACTTACGAGGATTTGTTAAAACCTAAAATTGCAGTTGTAAACTCTTGGAATGATATAAATCCGGGTCATATTCATTTACGAAAACTTGCTGAACTAGTTAAAGAGGGAATTAAAGAAAAAGGTGGGACTCCCATGGAATTTAATACCATTGCTACTTGCGATGGGATTGCAAATTCAGGAAATTTTTCTAAATATGTTTTACCTACAAGAGATATAATTGCTGCTTCAGTTGAATGTACAGTAAAAGCATATAATTTTGATGGAATGGTAATGTTATGTTCTTGTGATAAAATTATCCCAGGAATGCTCTTAGCTGCTGCTCGATGCAATATACCTACGATCTTTTTGACAGGAGGAATAATGAAGCCAAAACATTTCGAAGATGGACCACTAAAAGGCAAAACGTTTGTCACTTGTGATGTAAAGGAAGCCATTGGAAGATTTAAAGCAGGTGATATTACTGAAGAACAATTTTTCCTTATAGAATCTCAAACCTGTTGCTCCCCAGGCGCATGTAATATGATGGGGACTGCAAATACCATGGCATGTATAATCGAGGCTATGGGGCTTTCATTACCTGGTTGTGCAACTTTAAGTGCAATTGGAAAAAAACGGGAAGAATTAAGTAAAGAAACAGGTAGAACCATTATGCAATTGGTTGAAAAAAGAATTATAGCGTTAGAATTGATTAATCATACATCAATTGAAAATGCTTGCAAGGTTGCCCTATCATTTGGTGGCTCTATGAATATGGTTTTACATATGTCTGCTTTATCTCATGAAATAGGTGGAAATTTAAACCATTTTGATTTCGATGATTTAAGTAAATCGATTCCATTGCTGGCAAAATTTAAACCAGCTTCAGAATATAATCTCTCGGAATTCCATGAAGCAGGAGGAATAAGGACCTTGATGAAGAAATTGTCAAAATATTTGAATTTAACAACTAAAAACGTTTTAGGAGAGTCTTTAAGAGAATCTCTTCAAAATATTGAATATGATGACTATCAGATCATCAGGGATTTAAATCATCCTATTGAAAATGAAGGGGGAATAGCAGTTCTAAAAGGAAATTTAGCACCAGAGGGAGCTATAGTAAAGCAAAGTGCTGTAGATCCTAAAATGTATTATCATAAAGGTAAAGCTAAGGTTTTTAATAAAGAAGAAGAGGTTAGAGAAGCATTTTTTACAAATAAAGTAGAAAGGGGGGATATTTTAGTTATAAGGAATGAAGGGCCAAAAGGATCACCCGGGATGAGAGAATTATCGATACCTGCAGCATTATTAGTTGGTATGGGATTTGGAGATTCAGTTGCAATGATAACAGATGGTCGCTTTTCAGGAGCAACTAGAGGTCCTTGTATCGGTCATGTATGCCCTGAGGCTTATGAAGGTGGTCCAATTGCTCTAGTTAAGGAAGGAGATCTTATTGAAATTGATATTAAAAAGCGAAAATTAAATTTATTAATCTCCGATAAAGAAATAGAGGATAGATTACAAAATTGGAAACAACCAGAACCAAAAATTAAAAAAGGTTACTTAAATACGTATAGAAAGATTGTAAGCTCTGCTAAATATGGAGCGTACATAGAATAGACACATTTTTTTAATAAATATGATTGATGAAAAACGTATAAAGGAAAATTTAGAATTATTTTCATTTCCAAGGTTATCTGGTACTGATGGTGAGAAAAAGGCATTCAACCTAGCTTTAGAAAGAGTAAAAAGTTTAAATTTAACGCCTAATATTCAAACGTTTACATTTAGTACCTATTTTGCCAGATACTATCCCAAAATTGTTATCTCAATAGGTTTTTTTCTACTTTTATTATTCTATTTAAATATAACCACCATTTTGTTTCCAATCTTATATCTAATTAGCTTAATTTTCTTAGCTATACACTTTATTTTAGCAAAAAGGCCTCAGAACATTATAATAGGGAAAAAATTAAAGTCTCAAAATTTATCCATTACTTTATCTTCAAAACCATCAAATAAAAATTCTAATAATGGTAAATGTGAAATTTCTGAAAGAAATTTTCTTTTTTTCTGTCATTTAGATTCAAAGAGTCAAAAATTAACTATTTTAACTCGTATAAGAGCAGCTAGATCATGGGTTTTTTCATCTATATCATTATTAATCATTACAATTCTCAAAAATTATGTTTTAATTCAATTCTCGTTATTATTTTTTATTATAGGGGCTATAACTTTAGCAATTAATGTTTTAGCAGCATTATTAATCATTTTAAATACAACTGGAAATGAATCTAAAGGAGCAATAGATAATGCGTCTGGTATTGCGTGTGTTATAGAATTGTTAAATTATTATTTAAATACTGAATTTAGATTAAATAATTTCAACTTATACTTTGTTTTTAGTGGAGCTGAAGAGTCTGGAACAATGGGAATTCGATATTTTTATCAGAACATTAAGGAACTCGATCGAAATAAGACGATCATCTTTAATTTCGACGCGATAGGCAAAAATGTGTACTTCTTCCCTGGAAAACCTATTAAAAAGAATGTTCAAATACTCCTTCAAAAATTTTTAAATAATTCAAAAAAGCTCAATATTAAAATAATTTCTAAACGATTTTATATAGGTTCACGTTCTGATGGCTATTTTTTGAAAAAAAGAGGATTTCAAGGGTTTGGAATTGGAGATATGGAATCTTATAAATTCATTCATTCTATTAATGATACTATAGATAAAATAGATCCTTCGATATTAAAGGATCTTTGTGAAGCAATTATCACAATATTAAATGATTATGATACAAATTTTAATATATCTTAAGCTTCTTTTGAATTCAGAAACAATAAATTTAATTAATTTAGTTTAGATTTAAAATTGTTGAAGTATAAGGAATTTAATAAAAAAGAATTAGGCTCGGTTGTAACTCCTCTAAAAACAGCTAATTACATAATATCGAAGCTAGGGATAATAAAATCGTCTCAAAAGATATTAGATCCATGTGTAGGTCCTGGAGTCTTTATTAGAGCTTTATTGACGTTAGGAGTAGATCAAAATCAAATCTATGCTTATGATATCAACCCAGATTATAAAAAGGATATTGAACATTTAGGAATACATTTTGAAGTAAGAGATACACTTTTGACAATAAATTCTAATTCTTTTAATGAGTTTGATTTTATAATTGGAAACCCTCCATATTTAAATAAAGCTAGTTCTTATATTCGGAAGAATAGATCGAAATTGAAAGAACTCTACGGAGATATTAATGCTCATGAAACGTATTCTATGTTTATCGTAAATAGTAT
>JAEOSD010000199.1 GCA_016840545.1 Promethearchaeota archaeon | reverse complement strand
TTACTTTTTCGAGGGAATAATTTTTTCTTCAGTCCCACTTGCTATTTTCAACTCCATTTAGAAGTTTATATTAATGTTATCTCTTTTATAATTAATATAATATTTCTAACTTAAAAATTTAATAGAATATAATTTTAAAAAAAAATATCAGCAAATAAAACTTTCAGAGTCCAGAATTTGTCGATGGCGAATAAAAGAATAATTTTGAATTTTGAGCATAAAACAAATAATTTTAACGAATTAGTTCAAGAAGCTTTTAATAAAGATTTTTTAAATTTCTTGGTATCTAATGAAACATTTAAATATTTTGAAAACATTGAACGTATTAATTTATATTCCAGATTTCCTGAGACATCTACAGATTATATAATTTTTGATTCTATAGAGGATTTAGAAAGGTTAGGAAAAGGATATTCCAAAGAAAGAAGTATTGGCTTTTATGCAATTATTAAATCAAAGGAAGATGAGATTCGAATAAAAGAACTATTAAAGCAGAAAAAAGTTGATTTTATAATTATTTCTGCCCCTGATTGGAAAGTAATTCCATTTGAAAATTTAATTGCTATGACACAATCAATTGATATTGAATTGATAGCATATGTAGATGATATTGAAGATGCAGAATTAATGCTGAAAACACTTGAAATCGGTGTTGACGGTATTTTATTAACTCCAAAGGATATTGATGATTTAAGTGAATTAAAGAAAATTATACAACCAACTATCAGAATAGGATTAAATAAAGCAAGGGTACTTAAAATTCAAAAATTGCCTGAAAGTGATAGAGTTTGTGTTGATACTACTTCTCTCTTATACAAGGGGGAAGGAATGCTTGTGGGAAGTACTGCTCAAGGCTTTGCTTTAATTCATGCAGAAGTGTTTGAAACACAGTTTGTTGCTTCCAGACCGTTCCGTGTCAATGCGGGGGACGTATCTGCCTATATAGTAGTACCTGGAGATGACCATTTCACATTCCGAACGAAATATTTAAGTGAATTAGAAGGAGGAGATAAAGTTCTAATTGTTAATGTTGACGGAATTGGAAGGGTTGCTTCTGTGGGAAGAATTAAAATAGAAACACGCCCAATGTTAAGATTTAAATTGGAGACTGTTATTAATAATGAGAGGATTCTTTTAAGTTGTATATGTCAAAATGCAGAGACGATAAGATTAGTAGATTCAAATGGTAGTGCAAAATCAGTTGTTGATATAGAAGTAGGAGATGAGATTTTAGTTTACCTTGGACCAGGAGCCACTCATTTTGGTACAAAAATAAAAGAAACTATAATAGAAAAATAGTAAGATAATGGTTCAATCTTCATAAACTGCTATTGTATCTTTACTTTCTTCTAATTTAACAGTAACTTTCTTATCTTTATAGATTTCTTTAACTTTAGTATGAATATATTTAGCTAAAAGCTCACTAGTACTAGCTGGAATGGGAAGAAAAATAACCTCAGAAAGTGGAAAAACATAGCGCTTATTTGAGGTGAGAACTTCAACTGAGCTTTCATCTTTTTTAAATTTTAAATAAGGTGCTTCTTCTGGTATCAGAATGGAATGATCTAGAGGTTTAATTATTTCCCTGATATTCTTTTTTAATTGGATAAAATCTTCAACAAAATAATTATCATCCAATTCAGCTTCTAGTTCAACAGAAACATAATAATTATGACCATGAAGCCTTGAACATTTACGAGGCTCTTTAAGAAAGTGACACGCACTGAATTTGGTTCTGCTAGAATTGAGAATAACCTTATATCCCATAAAATGTCAATTTATTTGAGAATGTTTTAATGATTGGAATTGTATTGAATTTCTTTTGGATCTTTTTATATTTTATGTTTAAAGATTATAAATCTAAAATATCTAACTAATTTAGATATCCAACTATTTTAAAATATATAAAGTAAATATAAATTTGTCTAATGAATATAAGAATGAGAGTATTAATATGAATCAAACAAAAAGAGTAGCCATAACTGGCGCAAATGGGTATCTTGGGCAACACGCTATTAAGGAAGCAATACAATCTGGTTGGGAAGTTAATGCTATTGTACGAAGAGAAGAAGTTATTGAGATTGTTAAAAATTTAGGAGCGAAACCGTTTATTGTAAAAAGTTTTGCTATCGAAAAATTAGAAAAAGCATTTAATGGATGTAAGGCAGTATTGCATTTTGCGAATATTGTATGTGGAAGTAAGGATTTATTTGAAAGCATTAATGTTAATGGGTTGAAAAATGTCATAGAAGCTGCTAAAAACCAAAACGTATCAAGAATAATATATCCATCTGGTTTAGGTGTTGATAAAATAGGTATTGAGGAATGGGCCAATAATAATTATTTTTACTCAAAAAAAAGGGCAGAACAGTTATTACAAGAAAGTAAGATTCCCTATATTATTTTTAGACCCTCTTATATCTTAGGTCCAAATGATGAGTTAATTCCCGAGATTATTGAACAAATCTCTAATGGGGTTGCATTAATAGCTGGAGATGGAAAAATCCCAATGCAACCTATTTATGTTAAAGATGCGGTTAAAGCATTTTTAGCAGCTGCTGATGGAATTGGTAAGGATAATCAAGTATACAACCTTGTAGGTCCAGAAGTTATCGATATGAATAAATTAGTTGATACAGTCTATTCAAATATAAAAAATATTGGTATAAATATTCCCAAACCAGATGTTAATTACATTGACTATGATAAAGCTGCTGAGGAATTAGACATTTGCGAAGAAATGGTTGATGTTATGAGATGTAATCTAATTTTAGATGGTAATTTAACTGCCCAAATTTTGAATTATAAACTTTCGTCTTTAAACGAAGCAGTAAAAGCAGCAGTATCAGTGAAACTAGAATTTAAGTTAAATAGATCAGAAAAACGAGCAATAATACTACTTTCTGGCGGTATTGATTCTACAACAACGCTTTTTTGGGCAATTAAACAAGGGTATAAAGTTATTGCGCTTTCTATGAATTATCAATATAGACCTGAAAAAGAAAAACAAGCAGCTAGAGAATTAGCAAGGATTGCTGGAGTTGAATTAACTGAGGTAAGTGTTCCATTTATAGCACAAGCAACCGATCTACTTTTTGATGGGTACCCAATTATTTCCGCTTTTAATGCACCCGAAGGTTATATACCACTCCGTAATTTAATATTTTATTCTATAGCAACTTATTATGCACAAATTTACGGATGCGAATATGTCATTGGAGGTCATATTGTTGAGGATCCAAAATCTTTTCCTGATTCTAAATTATCTTTCTTTAAATCTTTGGAAAAACTAATATTGAAATCTAAACATAAAGAGGATAAAACTAGTTTAAAATTAATTTTCCCTTTAGCTAAACTAGATAAATTTGAAATTATTAAGTTAGCTGAAAAACTTAACGTCCCAATTGATCTTACGTGGAGTTGTTACGGAGATTTTGATGAACCTTGTGGAAAATGTAAACCTTGTATAAATCGTAATAAAGCTCTACAAAATTTGAAAACTTCATTTAGTTAACCCAAAATTAATTAATAATACTAATTATTAATTTTTTAAATTATAACTAATAAAATATAAATTTAAAATGACAACATATTTTGCTCCTCTTATACATATATATCAACCCCCGACTCAGGATATTCAAGTTTTAAAGAGGATTAATGAAGAATGTTATAAACCGTTATTTTCACTAATTAAAGAATATGATCACGCTAAATTTTGTTTAAATATTAATGGTATCCTTATTGAGATGTTATATGAATATGATTTAGGAGATACTATTGAAATAATAAAAGACTTAGTAGCAGAAAATAAAATAGAAGTAGTTGGTACCGCAAAATTTCATCCAATTTTGCCATTGATTCCAAGAAAAGAAGCATATCATCAAATTCAAATGAATGAAGAAGT
>JAEOSD010000082.1 GCA_016840545.1 Promethearchaeota archaeon | reverse complement strand
ACCCTCCTTCCTCTGTGCCCACCTTTTCTGCGGCAGTGGTCGTGTGAGCGTGGCGTGACCTCTTCGATTCTCCCGACTTGTAGACCAGAGCGCGCGAGGGCGCGGATGCATGCTTGAGCTCCAGGTCCGGGTGTTTGCGCTTTATTCCCTCCGGGGGCCCGTACTTTAATGTGAACGCCCCTGATACCTTTATCTCGGAGTTCATTAGCGACTCTGAACCCGCATTGCATTGCGGCATAAGGGTTTGATTCATCGCGGTCGGCCTTCACAACCATTCCACCGGAGCATTTTGCGAAGGTTTCAGCTCCGCTTAGGTCGGTTGCGGTGACGATGGTATTGTTATATGAAGAAAAGATATGGATCATTGCCCATTTCATATCATCTCGAGTTTTACTCAATTTTTAATACACCTTTATGATTCTTTAATTTGGGTGAAGGGGCTACGTGGAGCGAATCGGATTAAATCTTCTTCGTCTCGTTTTACGATGTAGGAGGGGGAATTAATTAATTTCTCACCGATTACTATATGTTTATGTACAATTTTTTGTCTGGCTTCATACACAGTAGAGGCAAGTCCTTTTTCAAAAACTAAAGTTTGTAATCGTCGTTTTAGGAGATCTTCTACAGTTAAGAGCAGAATATCTTCAAATTCTGCTTCTGGGCCTAATATTCCTAATTTGTTTAATTTTTTAATTAATTCTTGTTGAAATTCAACAGCTTTTTCTTGTGATAATGTTCTGGATTCACGTGCGAGTTTTCTCCAATTACCAAGTATTGTTCGCATTTTCCAGAATTCTCGTTTATTTCTAAGGCCAAATCTTCCTAAGAACTCCAATTCCTCTAGAATTCTCTCCTTATTATAGGGGGCTTTTGGTTTTTTGAATTTCTTTTTTAAGCGTCGTGGATCTCCTATTTCTATCACCTTACATTTGTCTTTTCTTTCTACGTACAACTCCAACGACTAATCCATGCCGTCCTGTACTCTTAGTTCTTTGTCCTCTTACTTTTAATCTTAGGTGGTGTCGAACACCTTTATAACTTTTAATTTTCTTCATGCGATCTATGTCTTTTTTCACTTCTAACTCTAATTTGTTCCCAATGAGATGGATATTTTCACCAGTTCTTAGATCCTTTTTTCTATTGACCATCCAAGAAGGCACGCCATTTTCGACGGGATTTAATAGAATTTCTTCAACTCTATTTATATCTTTTTCTGAGAGTGCACCTATTCTTGAATGAGGGTTAATTTCAGCAATCATAACTATTGCTTGAGCTAGCCTTCTTCCAACTCCCCTTATTTGAGTTAGTCCATGTTCAACTTTTGCATTACCATCAACTTGAGACCTTAGTTTTCTGAAAAATACTTTTTCACGAAAGTTTTTGGGTCTAATTGGAGATGTAGAACTCATTTTAATTCCAAATAAATATTAATGATATACTTTTTAATGTGAAATTTAATATTAATTTTATGGTTTAGAATAGAAGAAAGAAGATTTCGAGATAATTTCATATGCCATATATTTTTAATAAATAGGAGTTCTCTTATTTTCGCCTTCTTTTTTAGCGATATGTTTAGAGCATTTATTTCTCTTTGAATTGGCAATTTTTTCAACCATTGGTAATCCAGGCTGAACTTCTGTAATCTCTTTAAATTCAATCAAATCATTTTTTACCAATCCATCAAATAATTGTTTTCCTTTTGGTGTTCGTACTATAACAGTATTCCAACCTGATGGTGATCCAATTGAACCAATTGATATATCAGCCGACTCAGAAGTTAAGTCAAAACAAATTTCACAATCTTGTCTTGCTAAATGAGATATTTCTTTAATTGGAATTGATAATTCTTCTTTCTCATGAGTATATACAAAAAACTTACCTTTATTAATATCGGTTTTCCGGACTTTATTAATATCTACATCTAAAGTTTCGCAGATTTTTAATAGGGATTCATAAGAAAATGATTCCATGCAGAAAATACCGATTCTATATTTTACCTGATTTAATGAAGGGATTCCGATATTATAAATTTCTGATTTCAATAAAGCTTGCATCATACAAGGAACTCCAACAACAGCTATTTTGCTGGAATTTTTATTCAATTCATTTAACAAGCTGAGAGTAGGATTATTTACATATTTTGTTCCGGCAGTTTTCAATATATCCTCTTTATTTTTAATTAAAAGAGGTTCTGGTCGCCACAGATTTCGACTCATTTTTGCTCCTAATGCAATATCTATCTCATTTCTTTCAAATAAAAAATAGAGACACGTACTTGAAATTCCACCATCTTGACATACTTCAGAGATTTCCTTTATTTTAGTCCTAGCCGAATATACCTCTAGATAATAACCTATTTTAGGAAAATTTTCTATTTTAGAAGTGTTTTTTTGAGTCATATTTAACAATTTTACAGGTAGGTAAGTCCTTGGGCAAAAATAATAGCATAATCCACATCTTATACATTTGTCTTCCTCAAGTTTTCCAAACCCATTATAGATATTTATACAATTAACTGGACAGATACCGGCACATAATCCACATCCAGAACAATTGTTAGTCTCATAAATTACTTTTACTGGCTCGTAAATAGATTTGACTTCAGAAAGAATTAGTTGTAAACTCCTAATTGATAAATCCTTAATGTTTAAATCGCTAGAGTTTTCTTCATTAGTATTAATATTGTCATAAATATATTCTATGTTGATTAACCCCTCATTTCTCAATAATTCTAAAAAGCTTAGAGTTTTTTTAATATCAATTGAATTTTGTTTAGAAAATTGTTTTAAGGATTTAAAATTATGATTTTCTTTGGTGTTTAAATAGTTAAAAAGGGAATATTTCAGTCTTTCTGCATCAATCATTTGAAATAGTATTTCATAATATTGTTCCTCATTATAAATATCAGAACTAATAATATCTTTTTTTGCATCTATTAAAAGGCGTATTCTATATGAATCTAAAGTATCTGCTATAACCTTTAAAAAATCCCATGAAATAGTTCCTTTTGATTCCATCTTTAAATTCTAATAATTAATTTTTCATTCCGAAAGCTCAGGCTATGAGTTAGTTTCCTCCCAACTATAATTTTTTTGGCAGGATCATCCTACTTCGGATTAAGTTTTTGTTTAGGTATGGGTGGGAGTTCATAAATTTTGGTTGTTATATCTTCTACTGATTGGATGAACTTTTCCACTTCTGCTGCTGAACAGAAATATTGCTGAATTCTGTTTTCTGAAATCCCTAGATGTTTAAATAATCGTTTCAAGAACTTAATATGCTCGTATGTATTAAGGTTACCACTACCATATTCACATTCTCCTTCTTTTCATGATATAATAGCTACTCCATCAGCGCCATTTAAAAAACATTCCATAATTAAATGAATACCAATTCTTCCAGTACATCTAACTCGAATTAAGTGAAAATCAGTTGAATATGTTTTTCTCGTAGTTCCAGTTAGGTCTGCAGCAGAATAACCTCATTTATCGCATCCAAAGGCAATAATTTTTCTAAAATTCTTGTTTTCTGTATCAACCATATGAATTTACCTCTAATTTATTTAGTCTTCCTCAATTTTTGGTGCTTCTTGAATGGATTTAATTTCGCTACTACCGATTCCTTTAATTTCTTCGATGAATTGTTTGTCTCTATAGTATTTTAGGTCAATAGCTCTCGCGGGACATGATGTAGCGCACGCACCACAACCTTTGCATTTCAAATCATCTACAATTGCAATATTGTTTTCACCTACTTTTATTGCTTCATAATAACATAATTTTTCACATCTATGGCATCCCATACAAAGTTCTTCTTTCACTTCTGCGATCAATAATTCTTGGTTTATAGTATCGTGAGAAAGCAGAGTAGCAGCCTTACTTGCTGCCGCTAAAGCTGTTGATACTGAATAAGGTATGTTCTTTGGCCCAGCTGCAGTTCCACAAATATAAATCCCCATATTATTCGTTTCTTGAGGGCTTAGACATCCATGAACTTCTGTTAAAAATCCATTTGGACCTTTATCTAAACCCATTACGTCTATAATTTCAATAGTACCTTTTGAAGGGATCATACCTGTAGACAATACAACTAAATCAGCGTTAAGTTTAATAATATCTCCTGTTAAAGATGAAAATGCCCGAATTTTTAACTTTTTCGTTTCAGGGTCTTCCAATACTTCTCCGACTTTTCCTCGAATCATTCTAATCCCCGTATCTCTTATTCTTCTATAATATTCCTCGTTTCCTTTATCTGTCGTCCTAATATCAATGTAAAACAAGAAAACATCCATGTCAGGATACTCTTGCTTTAATAATTGTGCATTTTTAAGAGCCACATTGCAACACACTCCAGAGCAATAGGGGAGTTCATTTACTGATCTTGAACCGACACATTGAATCATAACAATCGTATTTGGGATTTCTCCATTAGAAATTCTATACACATGACCATCGGTTGGACCAATAGGACTTAACATCCGTTCTAGTTCTATTTGAGTGATTACATCAGGGTGTAATCCATAGTTGTACTCATTAGTTTCGATAATTGGATATTCATCATAACCTGTAGCGACTATTACAGCTCCCACATTTATATCAATATATTGTGGTTCTTGATCAAAATCAACTGCTTCGGCTGGGCATATTCTTTGGCAGTTTTTGCAGTCAATACAAACAGACTTGTCAATTACAGCATAATTTGGTACAGCTTGAGGGAATGGAATGTAAACAGCACATCTATCGCCGATCCCTCTATTAAATTCATCGGGTATTTTTATAGGACATTTGGATGTGCATAAGCCACAACCAGTACACTTATTTTCATCAACATAACGAGGATTTTTTCTTATTTTAACTTTATAGTTCCCAGGAATTCCGCTAAATTCGATAATATCGCTGTATGTATATAAATTTATATTTGGTTGTTTCGAAGCATTAACCATTATTGGAGCAAGTACTCATATTCCACAATCATCAGTTGGATAAATCCTATCTAATTGTGCCATTTTTCCACCAATAGTAGGTTCTTTTTCAACTAGATAAACATTAATTCCTTGGTTCGCTAAATCTAATGCAGCATTCATTCCAGCAATTCCAGCACCAATTACTAAAGCTGCCCTTTCTACGGGTATAACTTTCCGGGGAATACTCTCTAACTCACGAGCACGGTTTATTCCTGCTATAACTAGTCGTATAGCCTTTTCAGTGGCACCCCTCTTATCATCTCCGTGTACAAATGAACAATGTTCACGTAAATTAACCATCTGAAAATAATAAGGGCTTAAACCAGCCTCAATTAAGACAGCACGATAAGTGGGTTCATGAATTTTTGGAGTACAAGCAGCAACAACAATACGATTTAAATCTAGCTCTAAAATATCATTTTTAATTATTTTCTGCCCAGGATCACTACAAGTAAAGTCATTTACTCTAGCTATTACGACATTTGGAAGATGTTCAACAGCATCTTTCACAGCATCACAATCTACCGTAGCTCCAATATTTACTCCTCACCTGCATACATAAACGCCTATTCTAACCATGGTCTGATTATCAGACATTTATGACACCCTAGAATACTTTCACCTTGATTTATTTGGTTTTAAATTTAAAGATTCAAATATAATGATTAAGTAAAAAAAGGAAATAATTTATTTTTTCTGATTAGACTATATAATTCCAATATTAAATAAGAAAAATTCTTAATACTTGAAAAATAAAAAGAGATTACGAATTTTTAACAGAAATTTCAATCTCACAGCAAGGATCTCCCAAAGGGATTTTCTTTTTATGTTTTAAAACAAACTCTTTTTCTGGAAAAGCTCCCTTTAGCAAACCCCTAATAGTTGCTAGTGTAACTTTGTGACAAGGAATTGCATCCTGAGTCCATACTTTCTGAACCATTCTCCAAACTTCACATTCTAAAATTCTGTAAATAATTTTGCTCTTATTAATGACCTCTATTTCTGAGTTCATATTCATAAGCGTACGTTGAATCTTCATTAGTTTTGGCAATGTTTGAGAGAAAGCACCTTTCAAATTTGTTATTGAAGCTATTTTCTTTCCCATCCTTTCAGAAAACATCTCCCATGCTCTTACATCTAATTCTGTTGCAGTCTCCAAACCGAGTTTTTCTGCCGAAGCCATGAACCACGCACCATCCAACCTGAGAAAAGCATATCTAATCAATTCCAGTAATTCTTCTAAATCTAATTCTTTCATATTTAACACTTAATTATTTTTTGTAAAAGGTTTTATTAATTGTAATTATGATAATTGAACAAAAGTAAATTTAAATTTATGTACTTAGGTAAATTAAGGGAATTATATAAGGTTAAATAAGAAAAAAACTACAATTTTTCCTATTAGTTTTTAATTTTTCGATGATGACGACAATGGAAAAGATATATTTAAAAAAAGAGCAAAGTATGCTTTATAGCAAAATTTTCCAATAAACTCTGTGCTTATTTCCTTTATTTTCATACCGAATTATCATTATTAAAACTAATCAGAAAAAATAAATTCATTCCCTTTTTATCATATTCAAAGTGATTCAATATAATATAAAGTAAGAATTAAAATATTTTAGTGAAGCGTATAACAGAAATCAATGAAAAAGGTAATTCTGAGCAATCCATAGAGGATTCAGAATTATATTTAAACAAGATTTACGAGCCGAACTTAAGAAAATTATTGAGTAAATGTTATCAATGTGTTCGTTGTAGTGGTGTATGCCAACTTAGCAAAGTTCAAAGTTTTATCCCTAGTGTAATTATTCAACGAATATTAGAAGGCTCTGAAGATAAAGTAATCAGTAGTGGTGTATTATGGGATTGTTTAACATGCAATAGTTGTCTTCAGAATTGCCCCGAAGATATAAATTTTGCTGATATTGTAAGAAATGCAAAATACAAAATGAAAAATTATTATAAACAAAACCCTGA
The DNA here is from genome assembly GCA_016840545.1 of Promethearchaeota archaeon. Lineage (GTDB taxonomy): Archaea > Asgardarchaeota > Lokiarchaeia > Sigyniarchaeales > SOKP01 > SOKP01. Next base: position 6,772 of record JAEOSD010000082.1, on the reverse strand, counting down.
GGAATTCGTTGCACATAAAGGTATTTATACTACTATATCAGAAATATTAAGCGAGCCTTATATCCAACCGAACAAAAATCTTGATTGGGTACCAAAAGAATGCAAAATTTCAGATAAAGGAGATATTCTATATTTCGTAGGTTGCATACCATACTTTAAATTTGAATTCCAAGAAGTAGATCCAATTCCTATAAGCTCACTTAAAATATTGTGCCAAATTGAAAATCGACCAATTGTTGTTCTCAAAGATGAAGTTTGTTGTGGACACGATTTATACTGGGGATTAGGAAATTTTGAGGCTTTTATCAAATTAGCAAAGAAAAATTATGAATTATTTGAAAAGTCAGGTGTTTCAACAATTATTACATCTTGCGCAGAAGGTTATAGGACTTTTAAAGTGGAATATCCAAAACTATTTGAAGATTTTGATAAAAAATTTGAAGTGAAACACATAATTGAGTATATATATGAAAAGCTTAAACAAGGTAAGATTGAGTTAAAAGCTCCAGATGAAGGTGATATAAATATTCAGTTTACTTATCACGATCCTTGTCGGTTGAGCAGATTCCTACCAAAATCTAATAACCTTTTAGAAAAATTAAGGGAAATTTTTAACCTATTGGAGGGATTAGGTTATTCTTTCAAAGAAATGACACACAATAAAGAGAATGCATTATGTTGTGGTGTTAGTTCATGGATGAATTGTAATACTCGATCTAAAGCTCTAAGATATAGTCGTCTCTTAGAAGCAAAAGAAGCAGGTACAACTTTAGTTACATCATGTCCAAAATGTATAATGCACCTCTCGTGCCTCCAAAAGGATTATGACGATGTATTTTCTATAGAAATTAAGGATTTTTCTGAGTTTATGGTAAATTTAATTTATGTTATTGATTCAAAAAATAATGGAGAAGTTAAATCATAATGGAAGGATCTGTATTAGTAATTGGTGGAGGAATTGCTGGTATCCAATGTTCTTTAGATTTAACTGAATTAGGTTATAAAGTTTATTTAGTTGAAAGAACTCCCTCAATTGGAGGGCGAATGGCTCAACTTGATAAGACATTCCCTACAAATGATTGCAGTTTATGTATTCTCGCACCTAAAATGGTCGAGGTTTTTAGAAATCCTAATATTGAATTATTAACTTATCACGAAGTTAAAGAAATTACTGGAGCGTTAGGAGATTTTACTGCTACAATTCTTAAAAAACCACGCTATATTGACGAGACAAAATGCAAAGGCTGTGGAGATTGTGCTACAAAATGCCCTAAAATTGAAGTTCCAAACTTATTTGATATGAATCTAGGGAAAAGAAAATCTATTTATATACCCTTCCCTCAAGCAGTCCCTCCCGTCTATTTAATTGATCCTAAGTTGTGTTTGAAATTAACAAAAGGAGTATGTGGAGTTTGTGAAAAAGTGTGTGAAGCTGAAGCAATTGATTATGAACAAAAACCTCAAGATATTCAACTCAAAATAGGAGCTATTGTAGTAGCAACTGGTTTTGAGATGCCTGCTGAAAAATTATCTTTAAGATGGGGATACCAATATGAAAATGTAGTAAGTGCTCTTGAATATGAGAGAATTTTATGTGCTTCAGGCCCTTTCGGGGGACATGTCTTAAGACCAAGTGATCATGAAGAACCTGAGAAAATTGCTTTTATTCAATGTGCTGGTTCAAGAGATTTACATGAGGGAGTACCGTATTGTTCAAGTGTATGTTGTACATATACAGCAAAAGAAGCAATTATTACAAAAGAACATTCCGAGAAATCAGAATGTTATGTGTTTAGACACGATATTAGAGCTTATGGCAAAAATTTTTATGAATTCACTCAGCGGGCTCAGCAAGAATATGGAGTAAAATACTACCAAACGAAGATCAGTCAAATTAGGGAAGATCCTGAAACTAATGATTTACTTATACATTATGAGGATTTAAAAACTGGAGAATTTAAAGATTTTAAAGCAAATTTAGTAGTATTAGCATCACCCTTAGTACCATCAAGAGGTGCAAACGAATTAGCAGAGATTTTAGGGATTGAACTTGATCATTATAATTTTTTCAAGGAGCGTTCTTACTTTAATAAATTACAATCTTCAAAAGATGGTATATTTTTATGCGGTTTCTGTCAAGGCCCAATGGATATACCTGAAACTGTATCAGATGCGAGTGGTGTAGCATCACAAGTTGCAACATTATTAAACTCGGTTAAATTTACCCAGATCAAAGAAAAGGAGTTTGAAGAACCAGAAAAGGAAGTAAAACCATCTGAAGAACCAAGAATTGGAGTTTTAATTTGTCATTGTGGGATTAATATTGGAAAATATGTAGATGTTCCAGACGTTGTTGAAGAAATTAAAAAATTACCAAATGTAGTTCACTGTGAAGCAAATTTATATTCATGTTCTAGTGATTCTCAGGAAAGAATAAAGGAAGTTATTAAAGAAAATGATTTAAATAGGTTCATTGTGGCTTCGTGTACTCCGAGAACACATGAAACCTTGTTTCAGGTTACTTGTCAAGAGGCAGGACTAAATAAATATCTTTTTGAAATGGTTAATATTCGAGATCAATGTTCTTGGGTTCATATGACAGAGAAAGAAGCAGCTACTGAAAAATCTATAGACCTTGTAAAAATGGCTGTAGCGAAAGCGAGACTATTAAAACCACAAAAAGAAGAAACACTTAATATTATTCCCTCAGCTTTAGTCATTGGTGGAGGGGTTGCAGGAATGAGTGCCGCGCTAAACATCGCAGACCAAGGATTTGAAACATACCTCGTAGAAAAAGATAATAAATTAGGAGGTATTCTAAATTATCTTAACATCCTATCTCCAATTCAAGAAAAGGGATCAATTTTTCTAAATGAAATAATTGACAAAGTAAAAAAGAATAAAAATATCAAAATTTTCTTAGAATCTAAACTTGAGAATGTTAAGGGTTACATAGGAAATTATGATATTGCTGTATGCGATAAAGAAAAAGTAATTAATGATTTTAAAGTTGGTACAATAATAGTTGCTACTGGAGGGAAGGAATTAAAACCAAATGGTTTATTCCAATATAACGATAAAAATCAAAATGTCATCACTCAACTAGAACTAGAACAAAAATTAAAAGATCAAAATGGTGCATGGTTAAAAAATATAAATCGAATAACTACCATTTTGTGTGCGAATTCAAGACAAGAAGAAGGGATTACCTATTGCTCAAATATTTGTTGTGCAACAGCAATTAAGAATATTAATATACTTAAAGAAATCAAACCTGAACTTGAAATTACGGTATTATATAGAGATTTGCAAATGGCTAAGAAGGAGTTCGAAGATTATTATCGTCAAAGAAGAAAAGATGCAATTTTTTTGAGATATGATTTAACTAATATACCAGAAATTACTAAAAAAAAGGGAGTCAAAGAAAATTACGAAATAAAGGTTTTTGACACGAATCTTCAAGAGGAAATAGAATTTCAAACCGATTTAATAATATTATCAACTCCAATGATTCCAGCAGATAATTTAGAAGAATTAGCAAAAATGTTAAAAGTACCGATAGACAAAAACGGTTTTTTCTTGGAAGCGCATGTTAAATTAAGACCTTTAGACTTTGCAACTGATGGTATCTTCTTGTGTGGATGCGCCCAATGGCCGAAAAATATTCAGGATTCAATTTCACAGGCAAATGGAGCAGCTGGTAGAGCTAGTCGATTTTTAAGCGCAAAACAGATTAAAACTTCCGGTTTAATATCGGAAGTTAATCCAGATAAATGTATTGGATGTGGAAAATGTGTAGAAACTTGTCCTTATAATGCTATTGAGCTTTTGGATATTAAAATGGAATTTGAAGATTTGGATTTGAATATAAAGCAATCATATATAAATTCGGCATTATGCAAAGGTTGTGGGACTTGCGCTGCCACCTGTCCAGTCGGTGCAATATCTGTAAAGCATTATGATTTTGATCAAATAGGTGTGATGATAGATTCATATCTGCTAGAGAAAACTAAATTGTTAGAGGAATTATAAAATGACAAAAGCAGTATCAAAAGTTGAGAAGGAAGATTTTGAGCCCTATATTTTGGTTTTTTGTTGTAATTGGTGTAGCTATGCTGGGGCTGATTTGGCAGGAGTTTCTAGATTCCAATATCCACCAAATGTTAGAATAATAAGAGTTATGTGCTCTGGAAGAGTGGATCCCGCTTTTGTCTTAAAAGCTTTAAAAAATCGTGCTGATGGTGTTCTTATTAGTGGATGCCATATTGGTGATTGCCATTACATCTCCGGAAATGAATATACAAGAGACCGTTTTGAAAGATTATATAACATAATTATAAAGCAGTTAGGTGTTAATGAAAAACGCGTCAAGTTAGAATGGGTAAGTGCTTCCGAAGGAAAAAGGTTTGCTGAGGTAATCACTGAATTTACAAATGAAATAAAGGAATTGGGCCCTTTGCGAAAATAAAAATTCTGATTAAATTTTTTTATTACCAAGAATATTTTTAAATAATGTCTGAATCAGAAGAGAATAAGAAAGAGGAATTTGCTAAGCAATTTATGCATGAAGAAGGCTTGAAAGGTAAGGCCAGGAGAATTAAAATAATGAAAATTATTGACAAAGTAGGTTACGATAAAGTAAAAATAAAAACGGCTCTTCTTCGCTCAACAATAGCTGAACGGATTCAGCATGAATAAACTTTCGAGGGAATTTTATTTGCTCGACATCGAATTATATCGAAATGATTTGGAAAAGATAATTGATTCGGAAGAAAAAAGATTTAAAGACCCATCTAATGCGAGAAAAGTTTTAGATTATGATAAAAAATGGAGAGAAGTATTAAAAGAGCTTCAAGAATTTAAAAGACAAAGAAACGAAATCTCAATTCAGATTGGCCAATTTAAGAAATCCGGAGAAATTAATAAAGTTGAAAAGGCTAAGTTAAGCTCAATAAAAATTAAGGAACGAATTGATGAGTTAGAAAAAAATAAAATGGAATATTTAGAACAAAGGGAAAAGTTTCGATATATTGTTGGAAATATTTTGCATCAATCCGTTCCAATTGGAGAAACTGAAGAAAATAATGAAATTGTGAGAGTTGTGGGAGATTTACCTAAGTTTAAGTTTAACCCATTATCTCATGTTGATTTAATCTCCGAAATTGATGGAGCAGATACAAAGAAAGCATCTGAAGTAGTTGGTTCGAGATTTTATTATTTAAAAGGTGATATCGTATCTTTAAATCTTGCACTATTGAGATATGCATTAGACAAATTAATTTCCAAGGGTTATACTCCTATGTGGCCCCCATTTTTTATTAAATACGATGTAATTAAAGCAGCTGCGGAATTAGCAGATTTTGAAGAACAATTGTATAAAATTCAAGATGAAGATCTCTATATGATTGCTACAGCAGAACAAACTATAGGAGCGTATCATTTTAACGAAATAATCGAACCTAAAAGTTTACCAATTAAGTATGCTGGAATTTCTACGTGCTTTAGACGAGAAGCAGGATCTCACGGCAAAGATACTTTAGGAATATTTAGAGTTCATCAGTTTGAAAAAGTAGAACAGTATATCTTCTGTAAACCTGATAATTCTTGGATATTTCATGAGGAATTATTAGCTAACACAGAAGAATTCTTTAAAGAATTAGAAATTCCTTATAGAATTGTTAATATAGCTTCAGGAGAGTTAAACGATAATGCTGCTAAGAAATACGATATTGAAGGATGGTTTCCAAGTTCGCAGACTTATAGAGAATTAGTTTCTTGCAGTAATTGTCTTGATTATCAAGCAAGAAAATTAAAAATTAGAATGGGAAAAGTTGGTACTCAAGAAAAGAAGCAGATTGTACACACATTAAATTCCACAGCAATCGCCACGGAACGTACAATTTGCTGTTTATTAGAAAATTATCAAAATGAAGATCATTCCGTAAAAATTCCCAGAGTTTTACAGAAATATATGAATAATAAAAAATTAATTGAATCTAGAAAAAAATAGATATAAAATGATTGAAGTAACATTAGAGGAATTTGAAGATTTTTATAAGAGTCGATTAGACTCTCGATTTGTAAAAGTAAAAAAAGCGGTTCAGAAACTTATATCAGAAATAAGAGATGGTTTAATAGAGATCAAAGTTTGTATGGATCATTTTTTAGAGGCGGGAGAGGGAAAAATAGAAGAAAAAGCTTTAAAATCTTTACACTTTTTCTCTGATCGTATCAGGAAAGAAATTGATGAGATAGAAATTCCAGAAGAAGAATTAAACTATGATAGCATCATGAGTTTATTAAATTCAATTAAAAAGTTATTCACCAACATAAATGAAATCGCAAGAAAAGCATTGCCTAAGTTTCAAAAAGAAGTACAACCTGAAATAAAAGAACTTAATTATATCACACGTAAAATTCAAAAAAAACAAGCGGTATTGGATCAATTCTTAAGAAAAAAATATGAGGATCTTAGAGATGCTGAATCCTTGCTTAAAAAATTACCGAAACTTTTTAGTTTACGAGAAAATATTGAGCATTCAAAAGCAGATTTAGAAGAATTTGAAAACCAATTAGAAGAGCATCAAATCCATCAGGAAGAATTAAGTAATAAATTAATGGAGCTAGAAAAAAATACCTTATTTTCAGATTTAGAAAAAAAAAGAGAGAAACGATTTAAATTAAGAATGAAAATCAATGATCAATTAGGTTTTAAAAAAGCATTAAAAAAGTTGAAACATGAATTGGAAAAAGAAACGATTCATATATCAAA
>JAEOSD010000198.1 GCA_016840545.1 Promethearchaeota archaeon | reverse complement strand
CTCCAGTTGTAAAAGATTTTATCCAAGAATCCGGATTTCCGATAAAATTGGTTGAAAACTATCCTGGCGAGATTTCAAGGCAAATAAGGGAAGAACGAGCATGTTTTGCAGCCGCCGATACCTTCAAATTTTACTTCCCCCAATATAGTCCCTTCAGTGATGGAAATTTTATCCTATTGAAGATTCTTGAAATAATGACAGCACAAAAAGACCTAGTTAGTTCATTAACTAGAGGTTTTCCAAAGGGTATAAAAGTAAATAAGACATTACCTGCTTCTGCAGAAGTGATTGAAAATATCCATAATAAATTAATTGAATTTGCCGAGGAACAAGGTTTTACTTACCAAGATATAATAAATGAATTGAAAATCATTGGAGATGGCGTTTATACTAATATTAAAGTAGCTTTAAACCGAAATGCTATTCTTCTTTCAGCAGAATCAGAGAATTTAAAAAATTCTAAAAAAATGGTAGAAGAATTATCAAAAATTATTTCAGAATTAGAATTATTATACGAAAAATAAAAACCAACCTATTAAAGATTTAAAATATAGGATTTTATATTAATAATAATAGAATTAAAATTTAACATAAAAGGGAATATTCAACATGGCATTTACACCTACTACTGAGGCTATAGTATTTTTAGTAACATTTTTTGTAATATTTGGAGTGTTTTTAGTATTTGATATATTTAAAAGAAATGAGAAATACGGATATTTAGCTTATGTTATGGCTCTTCTGCCTACAAATGTTCTCTGGGGTTTTGGGTTTGATGTTCTTGGAGTATATTTAGTATTATTTATTCTATGGGATATCTGTTTGATTCGTGATTTATATGGAGTTGCTTCTGAAAAAAAAGAGATTAACGAGATTATCCTTTATTTTGTGCTAGCCATTATTGTCCAAATTATTCTTGCAGGCATTTTACCACCTTCAATTGCTACAATGCAAGAAAATACTAGAACTTATTGGTTTGCCTTTATGCCAGATATATACACAGATACTTTTGCAATTGAAGCATGGGTAGATTTAGGGATATTAATGGGTTTTAGAATGGCAGCAACTATTAGTGTTGGTTTAATAATCCTTCCACTTTTAATAGATTTGAAAGGCGAAGAAGTTCCTATACCCGTATTTGTTATAATTATAGCTTTATTTATTATGCCATTTCTGTATTTAAGCTATATATGGCTACCGGATGCAATGGCTGTCTTAACATTCTTATTTTCAGTTATCTTGTTTATTGTTTTATTATTAATAACTAGAAGTGGTAAGGAAGTTCAACTAAAAACAACTCCACAAAAGAAAAAATAACTCTTAATTTTTTATTCTTTAATTAATATTTTATTATTATTTTTATATATTATTCATAATAAATTAACGAAATTGCAATTAATTTGTAAAAATTATTAGAGGAAGTTTCAATCATGGCTAAAAAAGAAGTACAGCCAAATGACGAATCCCAGGATGATGCTAGTCAACCTAATGTAAAGTACGATCTAACTGATTTACCTGGAGTTGGAGATGCTACGTTAAAGAAGCTTAAAGAAGCGGGAATTATATCTATTAGAACTTTAGCAGTATATCCCCTTTCAAAATTAGTTGAAGAAGCAGGAATTGGAGAAAAAACAGCCCAAAAAATTATTAAATCTGCTCAAGAAATTGAAAAAATGGGATTTAAATCTGCGGATATTATTTGGGAAAAAAGGAAGAGTTTAAAAAAGTTGACAACAGGTAGTCCAAATTTAGATGATCTATTAGGCGGAGGTATAGAAACTGGATCCGTTACTGAGCTTTATGGTGAGTATCGGACAGGTAAAACGCAGATAGCGCATCAATTGTGTGTTAATGTCCAATTAGCTTATGAAGATGGGGGTCTTGAGGGAGGAGCTTTATATATTGACTCTGAGGGGACATTTAGACCAGAAAGAATTATACAAATGGCATCTTCAAGGGATCTAGATTATAATAAAATCCTACGTAATATAACCTATGGAAGGGCTTATAATAGTGATCATCAAGTACTACTTGTCAAAGAATCTACAAAAATTATAGAAGAAAAAAACATTAAGCTACTTATTGTTGATTCAATAATAGGACACTTTCGGAGCGAATATGTTGGGAGAGGTACTCTAGCTACCCGACAACAAATTTTAAACACTCATATTCATGATCTTTTAAGATTAACAGAAACATTTGATGAGTTAGCTATATTATTTACAAATCAAGTTTCTGCAAGACCTGATGTATTTTACGGTGATCCACTTCGAGCAACTGGAGGGAATATAATAGCTCATGGGGCAACAATTAGAATACGGTTAAGAAAAGGAAAGGGAGAACAAAGAGTTGCTAAAGTTGTTGATGCCCCACATTTACCTGAAGAAGATGCTGTATTTTCTATTACTGAAGATGGTATCCAAGATTGAATCTAATTAAAAAATCCATCTTTCAAAATGGGCAGAGTTAAAATAACAGTTATAATTGATGATTTAAACGGAGCAAAAGAGGGATATATCTTATCATATGGTTTTGCTGCGTTAATAGAGATTAATAATAAGATAATATTATTTGATTCAGGTAGTAATATACCTCCTCTTATATTCAATCTTGAAAAATACGGGGTAAAACCCTCATCTATTGATTTAGTTATTCTAAGTCATAACCATTTTGATCACACAGATGGTTTGCCAGGTATTTTACAAGAAAACAATGATGTTCCTGTATATGTTCATAGATACTGGAATGTTCCTGTTAATTATAAGGGGATTCCAATTCCTCAAAAAAACATCGTAAGAATTCAAAATGCTCGGGAATGTGTGGAGTTCATAGATGGCTTGTTTTTAACCAATTCCTATCTCTCCTCAGATTATGGAGGCATTCATGAACATGCCAGTTATATTCAATCAGATAACTCAGTTATACTAATTTGTGGTTGTTGCCATCCTGGGTTAAATAAATTTCTAAATGACCGTCAGATCCTTAAAATTCCATTAGATAAACCATTACATATTATCGGAGGTATGCATTCTTTTAAGTTTTCACCTCAAAAGGCGAATGATTTAAACCCAATAATAAAAACCATTACATTATTTCATTGTACTGAAAACATTAAAGTATTTCAAGAACAATTCAAAAATAAATGTCAAATAGGCATTGTTGGAAAAACAATGGACTTTTAGAATAAAGAATAGAAATAAGTTGAAAAAAATTAATAATTAAGGTTCACATCTACAGCAATTCCTTCTCTAACAGCTTGAGTAACGATGCAATATTGTTCAAACATTTTCTTACATTGATCAGCTCTTTTTTTAACATTAGGATCATCTATTTTTGCATTAATATCTACATCTATTTTTTTTACTCTCCAAAATCCTTTTTCGTTCCGTGCGATGGTTACCTCTGCTTCTGCTTTTAAATCCTCTAGAGTAAATTCCCTTTTTTTAAGACAGAAAATAAAGCTTGCGCTTAAACATCCCAAAACTGCCATTGCCAACATCCTAGATGGATTAGGTCCTAGCATGTCAACTTCTTCTTTATGAGTATCATCAATATAGCAATCCTTTACTTTCATTTCTCCAAGTTCACATTTAAATATCATTTTCTCCTCTAAAGAGAGTCCAACTTTAGTTTTCATGACTTCGGACATATTTATCACTTAATCTAATTTAGCACTTTTGACTATAATCTAAATTTCAGTGGGGGATTCTTAAAGTTTTTCCATTTAGGTTATTAGTTTGGATTGTATAATTCTATTAACAAAAAATTAAAGCCTATAATTGTTTTGATTCAAATTTTTTTAAATAATAATGACGTTGTAAATGAAAGAATAAAAATGGAAAATAAATCAAAGTAACCAAAACGTATTGAAAAGCGAAAAGAACAATAAAAATTAGCATAAGTATAAATAATAAAATTTCAATGCTCAAAC
>JAEOSD010000197.1 GCA_016840545.1 Promethearchaeota archaeon | reverse complement strand
AAGATATTCTCCTAAATTAGCAGCAAAAATAAAAAGTAAAGTGGAAGAATTTTTAAATCTTCTTTAAGCTGTTTTTCTATGCAACTAATATATTTAATAAATATAGAGGAAGAATTTTAAGTCTTGTTTAAAATATTGATTAATATTTTTTAATACTGAACTTTGTATAGAAAAAATAAAATGCAATCGTGAATTTATTTATCAAAATAATTCAAAAATGCAATCAAAAGAATAAAAAGTGATTTAAAATGGTTTTAGTAGGCGATTGGGGTTTTCAAAACCGCTTTAATAGGATTATTAAACCTAAATCCGGACGATGCGTTATGCTGGCAATAGATCATGGATATTTTGGGAATATTCCAGGCCAATTAAAATGTTTTACTGATATGAAGCCATTATTTGAGTATGCTGATGCCCTTATGTTAACTAGAGGGATGTTAAGAAATTGTGTACCCTCAGAAATAGACGTTCCAGTTGTATTAAGAGTTTCAGCTGGTGCTAGTATGCTTAAGGAACTTTCTAATGAAGAAATTAACGTAGCTATTGATGACGCGATAAGATTAAATGTTTCAGCAATTACTTGCTCAATCTTTGTGGGGGGCGAGTATGAGAAACAATCTTTAATGAATTTATCGAAGTTAGTAAACTGGGGGCAAGAATATGGAATTCCTACCTTAGCTGTCACTGCAGTTGGGCGTGAAATGGTTAGAGATGCACGATATCTAGGAATGGCAAGTAGAATGGCAGCAGAAATGGGTGCAACCTTCGTGAAGACTTATTATTGCGAAAATTTTGAAGAGGTCACAAGTATCTGCCCAGCACCAATTGTTATAGCTGGTGGTAAAAAAATTGAAGAACGAGATGCTCTTCTGATGGCTAAAAATGCAGTTGATAAAGGGGCAGTAGGAGTGGACATGGGAAGAAATATTTTTCAATCTAATAGTCCATTAGGCATGATTAAAGCTGTAAGAGCAATTGTCCATGAAAAAGCTTCGGTAGATGAGGCATTTGAAATTTACAAAAATGGTCCCTTAGGGCTATGAGTATTATTTTCAATATTATTTTTTTTTGGTTTTTTTTAAATTCTCTAGAGATAAATAAAAAAGAAAGTAGAAGATTTTTTAACTGAAGCTATTGAAATAAGTGTATAATTGAGGTGTGAAGATATTTAAAATAGCTTTAATTAATCCAGGGCCCGGGGATGTTTTAGAAAAGGGCAGACTTCTAGCAAACGTGGATTACTTTTATCCACCTCTGGGTATCTGCTATTTAAGTGCCATTTTGAAGAAGGCAAACTATAAAGTTGAAATTATCGACCAAGCTGCGAGAGGTTTTAGTTTAGAACAAATTATTAAATGGATAAAAAAGAAAGACCCTGATATTTTAGGTTTTTCTACTTTAACAGCCTCCGGATCAGGGATTAGTGCTGCAATAACTGCAAAAGAAGTGAAAAAATGGAATCCTAATGTTAAAATAATATTTGGAAATCGCCATGCAACGGTTAATGATTATAGAATCTTAAACAAATATCCTCATGTTGATATATGTGTAAGAGATGAGGGAGAATATACCATTTTGGAATTAATTAAAGCATTTGAAAGAAACATTCCTTTAAAAGATGTTAAGGGAATAACATATAGAAATAATGGAAATATTTTAAGAAATGAAAATAGTGAGTTGATAAAGGATCTTGATTCATTACCATTCCCCGATAGAAAATCCCTAAAGATCGAATATACAGGGAACTTCGGTAATTTAGATTTAGTTTCAAAAGGTTTTACTTCAATAGTTTCATCTCGTGGATGCCCATATCATTGTACTTTTTGTTATGGAAGAAGGTCTGTTGGATTTAGAACTCGCTCAGTAGAAAATATAATGGAAGAAATTCTTTATTTAGATAGTGAGGGCTATAGATTCATAAATTTCGTAGATGATAATTTCACGTTTTCAAAGAAAAGGGTACTTAAGCTTTGCCAATCAATGCGAAAAAACAAGATTGATATGAATTGGATGTGTCAAGGAAGGGTTAATCAAGAGTCGGTTGAAGTGTTAAGGGAAATGCGTCGAGTTAATTGTAGAATCATTTGTTATGGTATAGAAAGTGCAAACCAGAGAATTCTTGATTATTATAAAAAAGGGATTACTCCCGCTCAGTCAATATTGGCAGTAAAGAAGGCAAGAAAATCAAAAATTCCCTTTATTTTAGGTTCCTTTATAGTTGGAGCACCAGGTGAAACTTTTAAAGAAGTATATAACACATTAAAATTTGCTCAAAAATTGAATATAGATTTCCCTGTTTTTAATCTTCTTGGAACAATGCCAGGAACAGACATTTGGGATGAATTAGTAGAAAAAAACATTCTAGATGAAGAAAAATATTGGGAAGATGGAGTTCATATTCCAGACATAGATCCCAATGGGATTCCAACCGAAGAAATTTCAAATCTAATTCTGGAAATGTTTAGAAAGTTTTTAAGAGATCCCAAATATATTTTAAAAGAGTTTTATAGGACTATTACGAGCTCATATCGAATATTTGCAACATTTAGTTTTTTAGCGCATAATATAAATAACTTCAGGGATTTTCATGGTGTTAGATCCTTTTGGAATCCAGATAAAGTTTTAGAGAGAGATTGATTTTATAAATTTGGAAAATTTGATTGTATAAAAGTTAAGTTCTTAATTTTGTATCAATTTTATTTAATACTGATAGAAAAAATCATTCTAAATCAAATGCAATTACCTAATATTGAAAATTTAGAAATTAATAAAGTTACTGATGATATTTTAAAAATTCATCAAATTAAACCTCCATTTCGTTTTTCTTGTTGTGATGGACTTATTATTCTGCCTAAGAAGGGGAGAAATTCCAATAGCATAATTCTAGATTTAAATATTGAACCTTATTTAGTTAAGAAAGTTAATGAAATTTATGGTCCAGTATCATATTACGTTTGTAGTCATGGTCATATGGATCATATTGCTCATGTACATCAATGGGAAAGTCTAGGAACAAAAATTTATGCTCCATCCCCAGAATCAACATACTTACAGAATCTAAAGAATTTTTTTAGAGGTTTTGGATTTAATAAAGCAATGAATTATTCCATTATACAAAAATTTGGAGAGGTAAATGGTTATAAAAAGTGCAAGAAAGTTAATCCTTTCAAACCAGGTGATTTATTAGAGTTTGAAGATTTTACTATTGAAACCATTCCTTTTTTGGGGCATTCAAAAGCTCATATTGGATTTTTACTCGCAAAAGAAAGAATTATCCACATAAGTTGTTTAGGTTTCGATCAGCCTAATCAAGGAGCGGATGGGTTTGGTCCTTGGTATGGATTTGATGAATGTTCAATTGAGCAGTACTTAAAGGATATCGATTTGGCAGAAGAAATTTTTCTTAAACAGGCTGATCTTCTAACTTCAAGCCACTCGTATATAGTTAAAAACCCTGATAGCACTCCTTTTAAATATATACGAGACAAAATTCGGAAAAACCAAACTATTGTGGACCAAGCAATCTTATCATTTAAACCTTCTAATAAATCCGAAATAACTCTTGAAAATTTACTTGAACTCGATTTATTTTTTCCAAAAAAGAAGATGAAAGGCTTTTTATTGGAAATTTACAATTATTGGGAATCAGGAATAATAAGTAAACATTTAGAAAGTAGTAAATACCTTAAATAACTTTTATATTTCGTTTTCATTTTTATCCGGTTCTAATATTACCTTTAAAGATTCTTTTGCTTCACAAACTACTTTAAAAGCCTCTCCCGCTTTACTTAAAGGGAACCTATGAGTAATTAAGTCCTTTACAGTAATTCTTTTTGCTAATATCCAAGTATAAGCTTCTTGTAAATCATCTGGTGCTGCGCCATAAGATGTCATGATTGTAATTTCATTTCTCCAATAATTATTGATAGGAACCTCTAATT
>JAEOSD010000081.1 GCA_016840545.1 Promethearchaeota archaeon | reverse complement strand
AATTTTGTTAAGATTAGCTTTAATGCTTCATCGTCTGAGAAACCTCTTCCGCTTCCATGTGTGTATTTAGCCAAAAGCTCTCTAATTATTTTACTTTTTGATCTAAAAGTAATACAGTTATAATATTCTACAAAAATATTTACATTTTTTTCTATAGCGATATTTCTAAAATTTTTTCCAAAATATCTGGCAGTAACTGTTTTACCCACTCCAGCTTTTCCTAAAATTAAACAATTGACAGATGGTTGTTCCTCCTCATCTATAATCCTTCTAAAATTAAAAATGAGATCCTTTATTGCTTTGTCACGACAATATAATTTTTCTGGAACGAAAGTTAAATCAAGGGAACCGAACTGTCGAAAGACAGATTTCTTCCCAAATTGTTTTCTAAACTCATCCTCGTCCATGATAATCTACAGTATTGTAATTTTAAATATGATCTATAAGTAAATATAGTACAAATTAAGTTTAAACTTTCTTATACTTAAGAATTTGTATTAAAAGTTATTAGGATAATAAAATAAGCCTATTTTAAATTTTTTTAGTTTCAAATTAAATTTAAAATTTATTTGAATTATTTAGAGGGTGCATTGATGAATAAGATTGTTTTAATTTTGTAATATCATTTTTAGCATAAATTCTAGTTGTATTTGGAGAACTGTGGCCTAAAATATCTTGTAATTCACTAATATCCATCCCAGAACGTCGTAGGTGAGTTGCTCCTGTATGTCTAAATACATGAGGTGTAATAATCTTTGAATCTGGAAACCCACATCTTTCCTTTATAATTTTAATATCTGCTTGTACAACACGAGGGCTTAATTTTTTACCCCATGTATTTATTAATAAATAATCCTCTGAATTATATGAAATTCGATTTCTAAGACGCTCATTAAAAATTTCTAAAGTTGTTTTATCAACAGGGACAATTCTTTCTTTATTTCCTTTACCACGCAATCTCAAATAACCTTTTTCAAAATCAATATCTTTTACTTGTATATTACAAAGTTCACTGACTCTCGCCATTGTTGAGTAGAGTAATCTTACAATCAAGTAGTATCTCTGACTTTTTTTTGAGTTAAACAACTTTCTGTCTTTTAGTTTGTTGAAAATAACCTCAACATCTGAAACTTTAAGAAATTTTGGCAGGCTTTCTTCAAGTTTTATTTTTGGCGACTTAATTGTACTCATAGGATTCTTTTCAAGGAATTCATTTAGGGTTAAGAATTTGAAATATGAGCGAAAAGATGCTATTTTTCTTCCTATCCCTTTCTTCGAATACCCCATATCCTTTATTTTTTTTAAAAATAATCTTATTCTCTGACGTAATACTGGTGAATTGATTTCAATATCTCCTACTAAATTAATAAATTTATCAAGGTCATATTTATACGCTTTAATTGTAGATGGAGCACAACCTTCTTCCACTTCTTTTGAAATTAAAAAATCACTAATGAAATCAGAAAATTTGTAATCTACCATAATAACTACAATATGATCGGGATATTACATAATATAAAGTAATATCTAGATGATATTGTGTTCTTATTTAAAAAAAAATTGCAATATACTTTAAAATATCACTCTTCGATTATTGGCAAAGTTTACTCATGTAAAGCTAAGTTAATTTATTTTGGCTCTCCGTCTCCATACCATCCTTTTTTAATAAACAGATATGCATTCATCGCTGCTGTTGTAGCTTCCCCAACTGCTGTTGTTACCTGTCGTATTCCACCTGTTACATCTCCTGCCGCATATATGCCAGGAAAATTAGTTTCTTGATTTTTACTGACTATAATACAATTATCATCATCAAGTTCTATCCCTACCTTTTTCGCTAAATCACTCTGTGGCTCAACTCCTATTGCAATGAAGAGAGCATTTACACTTATTTTAGAAATTTCGCCAGTTTCATGATTTTTAATTTTTAATCCCTCTAATTTATTTTCCTTTGTTATAGCTTCTTCAATTGTGGAATTAAACATTGGTATAAGATTATTTAATGATATAACCTCATCTGCAATACATTTTTCTGCTCGCATACAGTGACGTCTATGAATAAGATAAACTTCTCTTGCTATACCTGAAAGATAAATTGCTTCTAGACCAGCGGCATTACCACCACCAACCGTGGCAACTACTTGATCTCGAAATAGGGGTCCATCACAAGTAGCACAGTAAGATATTCCATTACCTATTAATTCAAACTCATTAGACAATCCAAGTGTTAGATGTTTTGATCCAGTAGCAATTATAATTGCTTTAGCTTTTATGTTACCTTCAAATGTAGTTACGGTCATTTCTTTTGGATTAATCGCAGATACGTTATCAAACACAAAAGTAGCTCCCCAATTTTCAGCTTGTTCCCTCATTTTTTCAGTTAATTCAAGACCGTTTATACTCCCGAATCCGGGATAATTTTCGATTTTGGGAGCTGTCCCAGCTAGACCACCAAAAGCCTTACCCTCATAGATAGTAGTCTTTAAACCCATTCTTGCACCATAAATTGCAGCTGTTAATCCTGCAGGTCCACCACCAATAACTGCTAAATCAACTTCATTTTTATCAGACAATTTTAGTCACTATAAATTTGCAGCTTTATTCAAATTTACACATAATAATCTTAATAATGGTTTATATTTTTTTAATTTTTTTTGGTTAAATATATTCACTCCTCGTTTTTAACAGTAATAAGAAAAATTAAACATTAATTGAGCTTTCTGAAATGCTTACCATGAAATAATCCTGAAAAATCTTATAGTTTTTCATATTATATGAAGGTTATCGTGATAATGCATAATAGAGTTTAATGTCTATAGATTAACAAGTTTATTCTTTCTTTAATCGCCAAAGATATTTGCACGCATTTATTCCCGCTCGTGCACCTTCTGCTGCAGCAAAAACTACTTGAAAAAGTCCTCCCGTACAATCTCCAGCAGCATAAACTCCTTTAAGATTTGTTTTTTGTTCTTCATCCACTTTAATATTTCCCATATCATCTAATTCTATCCCTGCTCTTTTATACATTGAATTAGAGGATATATGAGATAAAATAAATAAACAGTTTAATTCAAATTCCTTTATTTCTTCAATATCTTCTGATTCAGGCTTAGTAGGCTTACATATAATTTTTTGAATCACACCTTCCGAATCTGGAACTGCTTCAATTACTTCCATATTTTCAAAAACTTCAATTCCAACTTCTTTTACTTCATATATCTTTTCAGGTAATTTTTCAATCCCAAAATTTATGATTATCCGTACGATGCAACCCATTTGTTGAAGGGTTAAAGCATCTTCTAACATTTTTTCGTCTTTACCAAATAAATAGACAACTTTATCTTTATATAATGGTCCATCCCATAAGGGACTATACGAAACACCAAATCCAAGTAATGCTCCTTCTCCTTTTATAATTTCATTTCGAATTCCTCTTCCTGTTGTTATTATAACAACATCTGAAGTTATATTAGCAGCTCTAGTTGAAATTATATTTGTTCCCATCCCCATCATCAATGAAATAACATCGCCCTTAATAATTCTCACGTTTTCAGAATAACTTTCAGTATGCGCTCTAAATTTTTCTAATAAATCACTTCCTTTAATATCAATTTCGCCAGGCCAATTTTGTATTTCCTTTGTTTTTGCTAGTGCTGATAACTCATTTCCATCCAAAATAATAACATCTCTGTTCGCACGAGCACAGTAAATACCCGCACTCAATCCAGCTGGACCCGCTCCGATTATTAATACTTCACAATTATATTCTTCCATCAGAGGTAACCTTACCCTATATAAATAATGATTTATAGGCTTTCTTAAATTTTTTTACCTTTTTTATTTAAAAAAATTTATCAAATATAATTAAAAAGTTTTCTCATTCAGCTTAACTTGGATTGATTAATCTGTTATTACAGCATATTTTTATACAAGATTATAAACGTTTAATATGAAAATCTAACAAAAAAATATAAATAAAATAAATGTGAGTTAAAATGGATAGTAAAAAATTATTGAAACTTTTTTTGATTCTCGCTGTTATTTTAATAATAGCAGGTCCACTTTTAGGTTTTTTTTTAGATAAAGTTACAATAGAATCTCGGGAGGCAAGTAACCCACTAATAATACAAGAGAGTAGTACAACTACTATTCGAGATGCGTATCATAAGGATATAACACTTTCAAGAAACCAAATGATAATAATTGAATTCTCAGTTTATTATCCAGACGTTTCAGCGGATTTAATAATATTAGGAAAAGGTACTTACGATCAAGAATTTGCTGCTGATAATCCGCCACCAGGATCTGGTTTAACTTTTCTTTATTCAGAATTCACATATGGTCAACCTGCTACATACTCATCTTCACCAGCCACCGTTGTAACTATATCAAATGATGGATATTGGTATATTGAATTTGCTGGAGGATATAGTGGAGTTGGCGGAGATTACCTAATTTCAAGACCAGGAAATTATGTTGTTGTTGTTTATGGTAATAATGTTGGACCTGGTACCGAAGTTACGTTTAATTTAACCGTAAAAGTTGATGGTCCTGGTGATTTTCTAGAGGAATTGTTTTTAACTATTGGAATCCTTCTTTTAGCTTGCTGCGCAATATTTTATGCGTATAGTTATCTCAATAAATTAAGGAGAGGAATGTAATTATGGGAGAGAAAATAAAAAAAACCCGTCTTTTTGAAAGTATACCTCTGTTGGATAAAAGGAAGGCAATGAAATTTATCATTTATGGTTTGATTGCTGCAATTTTATTTGGTTTAATAATGATGATTAGTAGATCGATCGCACAAAACGCTGGTACATGGGAAGCTATAGCAAATCAAGAAAATGAGATGAATTATTGGAATGGTGTTTATGGTTATAGCGATTATCTTCGCAGACAAGAAGAGATTGATAGGACAAGATATTGGATGGAATTTCAAGATGTTATATTTATGAACGTAGCTAGAGTAGGTGTTAATATAGCATTGGTTTTTATAGTTATAGGTTTTTTAAGTTTAGGTGTTGCTGAAGACATTGATGAAAGGACCAGACGGATATATTTAATTATTGCAGGTTTAATTTTATTTGTCATAATGTTTACTACCTTTTTCGCGTCTATAAGTATAAGTGTAGAATAACTTACCATTAAATTTTTTTTTTTCATTTATAATTTCGTGAAACATAAATTTCACGATTATTCAATAATATCTGAATTATATTGTGATATTAAAATTAAGATATTTCTCTTTTATTTAAGGAATGAATTGATAAGGTGCTATATAATTGAATGAATATATTTGGGATAGTATGAAACCAGCTATTGAAGGAATATGTTGCAAAATTCAATATTGCTTAGAGCAATTACCAGACGATATCAATGAATCAAAGAAGTACGTGATTGAAGGATATGCAAAATTGTTACATGAAATGATTAAATATGTTCAGACATAATCATTATCAATATTCATTTAACTGCTCTTATTTTTAATATTTCTTCCAACTTGCTAGATATCTCCAAGTAGGTGGTAATCCAAATACTTATAAAAAGTAGAAAATAATATATTAAAAACATTAAAAATCTAATCGAATATCCAAAGTGATTATTAATGCCTAAGTTTAATATTAAAATGGAGATAGCTGCTCCTCCAGTAAGGGTTTATAACATTTTAAATGATGATAGTTTAGAAACTGTATGGAATCTAACAGTAAATGAAAGTAAAAAAATTGGAGAAGATAAATATGCAATTAAATCGACAATCGGGGATATCACATCAATTATAACAGAGAGGGTAGAAAATCAGAAAATTTCTTTCAAAATTGAAGGTGGACCATTTAACAGTATGGGCTATATCTTGACTCCTAAAGGAAAAGGAGCAGAAATTACTGGATGGGCAGAATTTGAAGATCCAAACCAAGAAAAAATGCTAAGAAAAGCGGGAGAAATACTTTTAAATAGTTTAAAAAAGTTTGCCGAGTATTTAGAAACAGGTGGAAGTCCAGAAACCTATAATAAAAAATAAGTTTTTAATTTATGTTCTTTTTTTCCTTTTATCAGTATAGTTTTCTTATTTTTAGTCTAAAAAACATACAATATTGTCTAACTACTTAGTAATTAATAATAAGGCTATAATGTTATTTCAATTAGTTGAATCAATAATTTATTATTATTTAACTTGAAAGTTTTATTAAAAATAAATTGAAATTTTAAAATTGGAATTAATTTACTTTTAATTAATAACAATATATCCATTCAAACTATATTTAAAATTATAAGGGTAATTTAAAAATGAGTGAAATTAATGAGAATTTGGGAAAGCAAGAAAAATCGCAGAGATTTCAGATAGCTGAACCTCACGATTTATCAAAACGCTCAAAATGGTTAAGAGATTACTATTTTAAAGGTGCTGAAAGAGAATGGAATAATCAGTATATGGCTTTTACGACTGGTACAGACTGGGATATAATTTGGAATGAGGGAGATTATTATATCGTCCCAGAAGTCCATACTTATATAGGAAATAAAGGTAAAGGTGTTTTTGCAAGCGCTTTTCGATCTATGGCTGTATCAGTTAAATTACCTGAAAATTTTTGGGAATTATCCCTACCAGAACGAAGAATGGCTTTTTTTGAGAAAGTAATGTTAGATTATATACCTCAAGAGATTATATCTGAAAATGATTTACTTGGAGGTGGTAGATTTAATACACAATTAAGTAAGTGTCTCAATAAAAATGAAGCTAGTAAGTTTTGGAAAATGAATTTAGAAATTCGTAGAAAATTATTTAAATTTAATAAATCAGGTTTTGGAAATTTAGGTGCAACAGGTGGACATATCATTCCTGACTATGAGACTATTCTTAATAAAGGATTCAAATATATACATAAAAAAGCAGAAGAGAACTACCAAAAATTAAACAAAAAGGAAAAAGAAGGATCCAAAGGACAAGAATTAAGAGCTATGATAATAGCTGCTGAGATTCCAAGAAAATTAGCTAAAAAATACGCTGAAGAATGCAGGAGACTAAAAGAAAAGACCTCCTCTCATGAGAGAGCAGAAGAACTTGAACAAATTGCTCATAATTTGGAAAGAGTCCCATGGGAACCTTCAGAAACTTTTTGGCAAGGAGTTCAATCAATTTGGCTCACTCATATGCTAATTATATCTGAAGAATCATATCCTGGACCAGGAACTTCTTTTGGCCGAATCGACCAACATTTATGGCATTTATATAAAAAAGATGTAATTGATGAGAAAACAATTACGAAAGAATTCGCCAAAGATATTTTAGGTAGTTTTTGGTTTCATTCTAACACTGCTTACGACGCTATGATTAAAGTAGGAAACCAAGGAATAACTTCGGGTTATGGACAATTAATTACTTTATCCGGTTGTGGTCCTAATGGTGAAGATTTAACTAATGAATTGACTTATACTATTTTAGAAGTTATTGATGAGTGGCATCCAATCTTAGAGCCAAAACCAAATATACGGCTGCATAGAAATTCCCCTGAAAAAATATTAAACAGAATAATTGATATCATTTCAAGGTCGCAAGGAGCTCCTTTTTTAATAAATTTTGATGAAAAAAGTATAGCTGGAATGGTTACTGAAGGGATATCAAAGCAGTATGCTTGGAATTATGCATGTGTTGGATGTTTAGAAAATACAATGCAAGGAAATGATAGATCGGGAACAGTTAATTGTAATCCTAATTTAACAAAAAGTATAGAATTGACTCTTTGGAATGGAAAAAACATGCCAGGTAATTTCATTAAGCCTTGGACAAAAGATGGAGAACAATTGGGACCAAAATCAGGAGAACCAGAAAATTTCAAATCTTGGGATGAGTTTTGGAATGCTTGGAAAGAACAAATCAAATTTATTATAAAATTTATGGTAGAAATAAACAACATGACTGAAGAACTCAGAGGCAAATACATGCCAACCCCATTTTTATCAACATTTGTGCAAGGTTGTATTGAAAAAGGTTTGGATGTAAGAAATGGAGGTCCTGAATTAAGTTTTGTAACCGTAAATGGTGTAGGATTTGCAACTACAGTGGATTCATTACTAGCAATTAAAAAGTTAGTATTTGAAGATAAAAAATATTCAATTGAGGAAATTAAAGAAGCCCTAATTAACGATTTCGAAGGAGAAAAATATGTTGTAATGCAAACTATATTAAAAAACAAAGCTCCAAAATATGGATGTGATAATGAAATATCGGATGAATTAGCAAGAAAAGTGATGAAAACGTGGGGAGATGAAACCTGGAAATATAAAACGCCTACCAATTTTCAATATCGACCAGGCATGTTATCATGGAATTATTGGGCAGGAGCAGCAGCTCAATTTACAATAGCTACACCAGATGGGCGTAAAAGAGGTACTTATCTATCAAACGCAATGTGCCCAACTGATGGAGTTGATAATAAAGGACCTACGGCTGTTACAAATTCAGTTGGGATTGCTTTAGGCGGAAAAACAGAAGGAGGCGAATTTATTAATTATTTACCAAGTGGCTCAAGTCATACTATAACTTTTAATCCAAGTATATTAAGAGATCCTGAGCATAAAGAAAAATTTAAATCATATTTAAGGGGTTATGATGAAAATGGGGGTACTTGTTTGCAAATAAATATGTTAGATGCAGATATGTTGAGAAATGCGCAAAAACACCCTGAAAATTATAAAAATCTATTAGTAAGGATAACTGGTTATAATGCTTACTTTACAGCCATCGGAAAAGAACTTCAAGATGAGATTATCGCTCGTGAATCTCATAGAATGTAAATTTTATATTTCTTCTTAAATTTTTTTAAGTGTGAAATTTGTATGATTGATGCGGATATGGGATTGATCTTTGAAATTCAAAAAATGTCAACTGAAGATGGACCTGGTATCCGAACTACAGTTTTTTTTAAGCAATGTCCTTTAAGATGTATATGGTGTCATAATCCAGAATCAATCTTGAAAAAACCTCAATTAGAATGGCTTAAACATAAGTGTATTGGATGTAAGACTTGTATAGAAACATGCCAAGAAGATGCTCTCTCTTTCTTGGAAGAAGGGCTAAACATAGACAGAAATTTATGTACTAGCTGTGGTGATTGTGCTAATGAATGTCCTAGTACTGCTTTGCATATGTATGGGGAATATTGGGATTTAGATAATTTATTTCATGAAATACAAAAAGATAAAGTCTATTATACTACATCAAAAGGAGGTATTACTTTATCCGGTGGTGAACCCACAATTCAATCGGAATTCATTTTAGAACTTCTGAAAATGTGTAAGGAAAAGGGAATTTCAACTGCATTAGATACATGTGGCTATGCCCCTAGAAAAATTTATGAGAGAATTTTACCTTATGTTGATTTAATTCTTTTGGATATAAAAGAAATTGATTCAGAAAAACATAAGAATTTCACAGGAGTATCAAACGATTTGATTTTAGAAAATGCAATTTGGATATCGCAATATATTGATACGAATAATAAAAAAATGTGGATACGCACACCTATTATTCCAAATTATACTGCTACTGAAGAAAACATAAAAGGCATAGGAGAGTTTATAATAAATAAATTAAATAACATTCCCGATCGTTGGGATTTACTTGCTTTTAATAATTTATGTACAGTAAAATACCAAAGATTAGATATGGATTGGCCCTTAAAAAATTATAAGCTCCTCAGAAAGGAGGAGATTGAAAACCTATATAATTTAGCGAAGGATATTGGTGTGAAAAATGTACGATGGTCGGGTTTAATTAAAAAAGAAGAAAATTCAAATAAAATATAATTAAGTAAATTTTTTAAAAATTAGGATAGAATTAATAATATAAAAACGTTTTGATTAAACATGGGAAAGAAAAAAGAAATACCAAATTGGTCTTCTGAAATCTCAGAAGAAGGTATAAAATTTACTCAACCTGAGATAATGTTAAAACTTGTTTCAACTATAGATGAGAGAGGTTGGCCCCATATTACGATGATTTCAAGTAATCGGGCTAAAAATGAAAACCAAATTGTATGGGGTGCTTTTACAGAAGGAACAAGCAAAAAAAACGTGAAGAAAAATCCTAAACAAGGTATTTTCTATATGACTGCTGAGATGCCATTCAAATTTCTTCAAGCAAAAGTAGAATTTTCTCACACTTCGAAAGAAGGAGAAGATTTAGAACATTTTAATAAAACTGAATTAATGCGGTATAATGTTTATATACGAGTTCACACAGCTTATTATAACAAGATAATAGCTGTGACTCCTGTGAGAAATTTGCCTTTAAGTGGTATAATTTCAGGAATCTTGAAAGACATGATAGGAAAAGGTGGTGCGAAAACTAAACTTGAAGAAAAAAGATTAGGTGTGATTGGATATAATCTTTTTAGAGCATCAATTGCAGTTAGAGTAATTTCTTATATAGACCCATCTGATGGATATCCTGTTATGATACCATGTATTCAACTTCAAGCAGCCGACCATAATAGATTGGTTTTTCCACCATCAATTTTAAAGCAGGATTTGTATCAAATACCAGTTAATTCTAAAGTTGCTGTTTTTGGTATGAATTTTGATTTTGTTAATCAAGTTGTAAGAGGTACATTTACAGGTTTCAAGAAATTCCGAAGCATTAAATTTGGTGTTATAGAAATCGAAGAAATTTATAATAGCTGTCCACCAATAGTGGGTAAGATTTATCCTGAAATAGAAACAATCCCAAAAATTACAGAATTTAATCTCTAATTTTATAATCTATACAATACTCTATTTAATATTTTAAAAAGTTGAATTGAAAACCTTATTTTGAATTTTAATTTTTCCTAATTATAAAATGTTAATTAAGCCATAAGTTTTTTGAAATAATCGGGGAATTATTAATGAGTGAAAAAATGAACGTTTTGTTTATTATTACTGATCAGCAACGAGCTGATATGCTTGGTTGCTATGGAAATTCAGTTATAAAGACGCCGAATATAGATAGACTTGCAAAGACAAGTATAAAATTTACTTCATCCTACACCGTATGCCCAATGTGTATGCCAAATAGGGCGACTCTACTTACTGGTTATTATCCTAATGTACATGGAGTTAGAAGTAATGGAATTAATTTACCAGAAAATATTCCTACCATTACTCAAACATTAGTTAATAGAGGATATCATACCATTAGTATTGGTAAAACTCATTATAACACTTGGACACCTCGATATGATCCAAAGACGAAATCAGCTGAAGATTTCCAAGATTGGAGGGTAAAAAATCCTAAAGGTGATTATTTAACTCATGGGAATTTTCCAATTCCATATTATGGATTTGAAGAGGTTGATTTAGTTATCGGACATGGAAATGCATGTTCAGGACATTATCTTGAATGGATTGAAGAGAGAAATCCCAAACTTGCTGAGAAAATTATACAGGAATATAATACTAAAGTACCAGCTCTTGAAGTTTTTTATGAAAGTTGGGTTCCATTAGAACTGTATAATACTATATATATCCAAAATAAAACCATTTCATTTTTAGAAAGATATGCTAATGGTAATTACGGAGAAAAACCCTTCTTTTTACATTGTTCGTTTCCTGATCCTCATCAACCTGTTTCACCCCCAGGGAAGTATAGAGATATGTATAAACCAGAAAATATAATACTCCCTGAGAATGTTTATGATATAAAGAATTTATATAACCATCCTTATTTAAAGCAACATTTAGAACACCCTCCTGTTAGGGGTGCTATGTTACGTGAAGAAACAGAAGAGAATATAAGGAAATTTATTGCTCTTAGCTATGGTTCTGTTTCTTTAATAGATCATGCCGTAGGGCAAATTTTAGCTTCATTAGAAAAACTCGGCTTGGCAGATAATACAATGGTGATTTTTACTTCTGATCACGGAGATTATATGGGAGACCATGGATTGATTTTAAAGGGAATCTCCCCCTTCAATGGTACTCTGCAGGTTCCCTTGATCTGGAAAGTTCCTGGTATTACTAAACCTGCAGTTTCTGATGCTTTAATAAGCTCGGTAGATTTGCCCAAAACAATTCTTGAAATACTCAAAATCAAGGAAAGATATAGACCACCAGGAATGCAAGGTTATGACATGACTCCTGTTTTGAAAAATACTAAAAAGGAACTACGTGGTAGCATTCTTATCACGGAAGATGAGGAAGTAGGTCCACGTGGACCATTATACACGAGATTAATTCATTTAATTACAAAAGATTTTAAATTAACTAAATATGCTGAATTACCAGGGTATGGAGATTTATTTGATCGAAGTAATGATAAATTAGAATTAAATAATTTATGGGATAAAGATCAAGATTTAAGACTAGAAATGTTGGATAAATTATTCCATGAATATTCAATTACTCGAAGCAGATTTCCAATGAGAGATTCTGGATTTTAACAGATTTAATAAAAGTAGGAGAAAAAAATGATCTGGAATACAAAAATTACGCAAATAACAGGAATTAAGTACCCCTTAATAATGGGCGCGTTTGGTGGATGGGGCAAATCCGATTTTGCATCCGTATTTTCAAATGCAGGAGGTTTGGGAATAATTGCTGCCCTAAATTTTCCAGATAAAAAAGATTTTAAAAAAGATTTACAAAAAATGAAAACACTTACGGATAAACCTTTTGGTATAAATCTTTCTATGCCTCATCATAGTTTAAAAGATATCAACGAAGATGAAAAGGCAATAGAACGATATTTAAAGTATGTTGATATCGGATTTGAAGAGAATTGTAATATATTTACCACTTCTGGTTATAAAGCATCATTTATAGGAAAAAGAGTTCATGAATCTGATGGTTATTGGTTCCATAAATGTGTTTTAGTCAAGCATGCAGTTTCAGCTGAAAGAGAAGGAGCTGACGGTGTTACATTAGTAGGTTTAGAAGGAACTGGGTTTAAAAATCCTCTTTCGAATCCTACATTGATTAATATTACGATGGCTAGAAAGTTACTAAAAATTCCAATAATTGCTGCAGGGGGGATTGGTGATGCAAGAGGTTTTTTAGCTGCTTTAGCGATGGGTGCTGACGGGGTTTGCCTTGGCACTGCCTTAATGGCAACTGAAGAATGCCCAGTTCTTCAAAAAATTAAAAATAAATGGATTACTAGTGATATTTTTAGCGAGGAATTCTATAAAAGAATTTATCATTATAATATTAAGAATTTTATGGCACCTTCGACAGCAATCGGGCATAGAAGAAAAATAGTACCTACTAAGGTAATGGTTGATGATATTATAAATGGCGCTGAGAATATTTTACAGTCCTGGGGATTTAATAATTCTGAAATCAATACTATCTTTTGAAAATTTTGATATACCTTACCCTAAATTCTAACATACTTGAAATTTCTTGTAATATTTGGGATTTAAACTGATTCTAAAATTCAAAATATTTATAGGACTTAGGTTAATAGAATAAATATTAATTAATTTGTTTTAAAAATTTTAAAAAAATCTGAATACAAAAGTGTTAAAAATGGCTGTTCCAATTATTTTAATTGTTGCTTTAATTGCTGGAGTGATCTCCATTGCTATAGCGTTTTACTTTCGATATCTTGTATTAAAAGAAGATCCAGGAAATGAAAAGATGGTTGAGGTTGCTGGATACATTGAGGAAGGGGCTAAAACTTATATAAAAGTGCAATATAAGGTATTAGGAATTTTTGTAATTGGATTGTTTTTAGTGATATTCTTCATATTACCATCACCAATCAATTCAGCTAATCGATTTGCAGTATTTTTTAACTGGGAACAAGCAATAGCATATGCAATTGGGGCTATTGGCTCTATGCTTGCGGGATACCTTGGTTTATACGTAGGTGTGAAAGCAAATACGCGAGCAGCTCAAGGTTGCACAATAAGCACCAAAAAGGGTTTTGATATTGCTTTTTTTGGAGGTTCAGTAATGGGATTAGCTGTAGTAGGTGTTGCATTAATTGGGGTTTCAATTATTTATTGGATTTTTCAAACTCCTCTTGTAGTGCTTGGATTTAGCTTTGGGGCAAGTAGTATTGCTCTTTTTATGAAATGCGGCGGCGGGATTTATACTAAAACGGCTGATGTTGGTGCAGATTTA
>JAEOSD010000196.1 GCA_016840545.1 Promethearchaeota archaeon | reverse complement strand
AAATTTAGGAAAAATGGCGATATATTGGGTATTAACTTTCCCGATAGCAGGTATTATGGCGGGATTTCTTTATTTTGGATTAAATCTAATTGGATTAGTCTAATAAAATATATATAGCATATAGTAATATAAAGAACAATAAAAAAGAAAATTTGAATGGTTAAAATGGGATCATTGATTGAGTTTTTAAAAAGAAAAACCGCATTAAATGTTTTAGAAAAAACTATCAAACATGCTCAAGTTGTACAACAATGTGTCAAGGAATTAGAAATTGGAATAAATTTTTTACTTAACGAGAAGAATCTTCAAAAAGCTCATGATAATTTGCATAAAGTCGATCTTCTCGAAGGTGATGCCGATAATTTAAGAAGAGAGATTCAAAGAGATGTATCTCAAGGAGAATTAGATCCAAGTGTACGACAAAATCTATCTCATTTAATTAAGAGAATGGATGATGTCGCAAATTGCTGCACTGGAGTAGCTCGGAGGATAAATACAATACCTATAAAATTTTGGGAACAGAGTAACGCAGAAACTATAAGTTTAGTTACTGAAATGATGAAATCTACCGTAGAATGCTCCCTTTTTTTAGATAAAATTGTAATAGATTTATTAGAAGAAAGAAAAAATATAAAAGAATATGCTCGGCAAATAAATCAATATGAACATAAGATAGATATTTTGAATATTAAGCTGAGAAAAAGTTTGCAAGAGACAAAGTATGATGTAAATTATTTTACAGCTTTCACAGCAGGCAATGTTTTTGATATAATTGAGGCTATTTCAGATGCAATTGAAGGTGTTGCGGATTATATAATGATATTATTAACAAGTGCCGTATAAAATAACCACAACAATTAAATTTTCTTCTTAATGTAAGTTATTAAATTTGTGTATCTAATTATTCTAATTAAATAAGTAATTAAAAAATAAAATTAAGCAGCAGATCGCTTAATCACATCTACTAATCCTTTTTTATGAAGCTTTTCCATTATTTTTTCAATCTCTTCCACGGGTTTCTGATTTATTTGGGCAACCTGTACAAGAGTATTCCTCCCATCACACACTTTTAGAACTTTGTATTCATTCATAGAAAGCATTCCTAACTGAACACTTAGGGGAGTGACTTCCTTTATAACTACAGGGATTCTTACCTCACCACCCTCCTCTATAGTCTTGGCTCCCATATCAGACATACTTGGAGTCTCACCAAAGAAGGATCGTACACCAGTAATATCATAATTTTCATTAATATATATATAAATAGTATGCTCTTGCCCAGAGAGATCATCGAGTTCATCAGGGTCTGGATAAAGATTTCGATGTTTATATTCTTTTGTATAAATCCCCATTTTAAGACCATTTATAATTTCTTTTTTATCAAGCCTTAGCGCTACCATATCCTGGCATATATCACAATAACCCCAAGCCTCTATGAGGCTGAAATATTTTCTAACTTTATTCTCTGGTATTGAATTCTCACCTTTCCTATAATTTGGTTTAGTTCTGCAAAAATATGAGTATATATACTAATTATGTTGTTTATTAATTTAAAATTTAATTAACTAATTATATATATAAATAGTATTAGCCCATTTATACTAAGTTTAATTTTAATATTACTTTGAAGGAAATTTAAAATTCACACATCATAACCGAAAATAATTAAAGTTATAGGCTATTTTATAATCCATTAAAGTTTATACAGTTCAAAAATTCTTATGTCAAGTTTTAAAAAGAATATGTGTTTTTCATGTGGAAGACCTATTGCACCTTATGAAGGGGCAGTACATTTTCCTTGCCCTCAATGTGGAGATGTAACTATTTGGAGATGTGAACGCTGCAGAACTATGGGAAATACATATCGATGTCTTAAATGTGAGTTTGAAGGCCCTTAGGCGCTCTTATAAAAAAGAAATAAAAGTGATTGAAATGGGAGAGTTTGTAGCTTTAATTGATGTAGTTCCAGAAGATACTGATGTTGAATTTGAAGGGTTTGTGAATAAATTAAAAAATGTTCTTCCTGAAACTTGTACCATTGAACAATATGAAATTATACCAGTAGCATTTGGTCTTAAAAAAGCAAGGCTTCGCGTGAGATATCCTGACGAATGGGGAGGTACGGATAAAGTTGAAGAACTATTAGGTCAAGTTGAAGGGATACAAGGAATAGAAGGTATTGCGTTTTCAAAAGCTTAGAGTAAGATTTAATTAAATTTCATTAAATTTTTATTTATTATTTCTCATCTTGATGTAAAATTTTATATTTTAACCATTCTATCTCATCCTTTTTAATGAGTTCTTTAATAAAGGGAATGGAGTAAAAACTTGAATTATTCTTGTAATGATTTTTAAAGCTTCCAAGTATTTCGTGCGCTTCATAGATTTTACCGGATTCGAGTAAGATATCATATATTTTTTTAATCGTCTTACCAGATTCTTCAATTTCAGTAGAGAAATATACTTTTTGAACTTTCTCTGCTACTTTTCTCATAAACTTTTCTTGTTCCTGCATATATGAATCCATATTATTTTTTATTGTCAATCTAATGATTTTTTCAGCGTAATCAATAGCACCCTCATAATTAGCATTTAATAAAGAATTTTCTTCCAAGATCTTCAAGTCATTAATATCTGATAGAATATCAAATTTAGGGTCCCTTATTGAAACCTTTTCTCCTTCACTTTCTACTTCTTTTTCCTTTAATGTTTTTTTCTTAAGTATCTTTTTCATTTCAATATTCCTATAAAAAATTTTTACTAAATTCCAAATTAAATGTTAATTATTCCTATTAAAAAATCTTAATTTTAATATTTATATCTTAATTTTTCGGATTTGAATAAAAAAAGATGGGACTTCAAAATGTTCCTACATAACCCGTTTGAATAATTTATCTAATTCTTTAATTGATATAAACTTTAATGTTGGTCTTCCGTGTGCGCAATGAAAGGGATCTTTACATTTAGCTAAATCAATTAAAAGTTTCCTTATGTTAACAAGAGATAAATCATCTCCGCCACGAATACTTTTATGGCAGGCTAAATAATTAATAACATTGTCCTTTATTTCAGAAAAACTCTTATCTTTGCCAATTTCGGCAATATCTCCAATAATTTCTTTTATTATTTCTGCTTTTGGTAATTTTTGAATGATTGTAGGCAATTTTCTGAGAATAAAGGTATTTCCCCCGAAATGTTCAAATTTAAATCCTAATTTGTTTATTTCATTTAAATTTGATAATAAAAAGAACCTTTCACTTGGAGATACTTCAATCTTTAGCGGGGAAATGAGCTTCTGTATGCTTTTTTTAGTATTGTCATATAATCTATAAAAATATTCCTTATTGATTCTTTCAGAAGCAGCATGTTGATCTAAAATATACATTCCCGCCTCTCCATTTTCGTTTACGCCGTCTAGTAAAATATAAACTTTATTGCTCAGTTGCCCCGTTTTAGAAATTAATCGAAGTTTAGGGAAATTTTCTGAGATTATATATCTTTCCCTTAGATAAGTCTCTTGTAAATGTTCTTTTTCAGTAGTCTTATCGACTAATTGATCTGTTAAATCTAATTGTATTGATTTTTGAGCTTCATCTTCCTGCTGGATTTGAATATTTTGATCTTTGATGGATAAATTTTTGTTTTCATCAGTTTCTTGAACATTTTTAATAGGTTCAAGAGCATCTTCAGATTCTACCCTTAAATCCAACTTAGATTTTTCATCTTTATCCGAGATAAATTGTCTAATTTCAGTTTCAAGATATTTATCTTGTTTTTTAATAAAGGTTTCATCAATAAAATTTTGGATAATATTATATACCTTATTATAAATAAAATCTTCGTCTTCAAATCTGATATGTAACTTTTTCGGATGGATATTACAGTCTATAATAGCAGGATTTATATCTAAAAATAGAATAAAAAAAGGATATTTTCCGATCATCAATATATCTTTATATGCTTCTTGCACAGCCCTGAATAAGAGATCACTAGTAATATAGCGATTATTGATAAATAAACATGAATATGTTCTACTTTTTTTAGAGATTTCAGCACTTCCAAGTAATCCATG
>JAEOSD010000080.1 GCA_016840545.1 Promethearchaeota archaeon | reverse complement strand
AAGTCAGCCAGGACTTACACCTCTTCCAACACCTCCTCCTAAAAATGCCCCACAACCAACTCAAGCTCCAGTACCTACCCCTCGACCTCTACCAACTCTGCCCTCTCAACCTACTCCAACACCTCAGCCAGCTTATAATCCACCCCCTCAACCCACTCCAACACCTCAGCCAACATACACTCCCCCTCCACAACCTACACCAGCACCAACGCCACCACCATCATCTATCCCCCCTCAACCAATACCCCAACCAATGCAACCATCAATTACAGGACCAGATTATGGTGCTCAAGCGCCAACAGCAGAACCATACCCCAATAGAATTGATGTACACATGCTCCAAAGTCAAAAGGGAGGTATTATCCTAACGCCTGTCGTTGATAATAATATTGAAGGAGGGAGAGTACAACTTAGTAGTACTGTTATTCATCAATTGGGTCTTGGTTCTGGTTTGCTAGTAGCATGGGAAGACCCACTAACTAGATCAATAGGTTCTGCTAGAATTGATGAAGCTATGATAAGTCCTACTGAAATACGAATGGGAAGAAATACTAAAGAAGATACCAATATTCATGCTCAACAAGTAGTGGTATATTCTACTGAACCCCCCATCCAAAAAGCATCTGAAATTATGCTGGAAGTCCATTCTCAACCTAATCTATTAGGCTATTGCTATGTAAGCCCCAGAACTCAATATACATTATCATTAAACCCAAATGACATTTTAGCTTTTGAAGATGAACTTACTGGGGCTATAGGAGCAGCAAAAGTCGAAATCTCTGAAGCCACTCCGGATAATTCGATTACGATTGATAGTGAAATATTAGAGGCTTCTGGAATTGGTAGTTTTGAGGTAAAAGTATATAAAAATCTCCGTCCAGTTATCCCCCTACAAAATGTAGCCCTTGGCATCTCTCCTATTAGTGGGGAAAATATGTGGGAAATTATTAGCACAGCACGTCAAAATGTAGCTTCTTTAAAAGGTTGGTTAGCCAATTATATCATCTTCAAAGGTATTAAATTGAGATGGAGCGCAGTTAATATCGCATGCTCTTTATTAAATACCGTTCCAGATTTAACCGGTGATATTTTTGCTCAAATTACTGGAAATACAGCGATTAATTTAACTCCTACTGGTCTAATACCATTTAATGCTATATTAATACTTGATATAAGTCGAAGTATGATGGCTCGTGATGTCCTAGTTGTTAATATCGCCCCTGCTATCGAAGGAATTAAAGCAGCAATGGAATCACGTGAAATTCAGGAATTTCTTGTCCATTTCAAACCAGGTGTCAATGTTCCTAGGCGTATCGCTGCGGCATTTGCGGCAGTTTTATTCTTAAGCGAAAAGGTGGGACGTGGTTTTGGTGAGAAAGTATCAGTGATACGATTTGCTGACGAGGCACAGATATTACCATTTGCGGACAGCTTTTATATGGATTCAGCCAGCGGCAAAAAGGGAGTTCTAGAAGATGCCGCTCGCATGATTGTAGACCGTATAGGAAACGCGTACGGGCAAAGTACTAATATGGGTCAAGCAATGGCAAAAGCTCATCAGGTCCTCGCAGAATTCGATAAAATGAATCCCGATCAACCCACGATGGTTGTTCTGCTTACGGATGGTGTCCCTACAGACGGAGATGACTTCTTTAAATCAGTTAAACTCTTTGCAGAAAATCCAAACGTAGTTATTTATATTGTAGGGCTTGGAAACCCTGATCGAGAGCTAATGATACGAGCTGCTTCACTATGCGGCGGAGAATATTTCGAACCAGAAGATGCAGGAGAATTATTGATTTGGTACTCAAAACGAGCAAGGGATTTAACCGTCAAACTGAAAGCTCATAAACATGAAATGTAACTAATAAATTCATCTGGATTACTTTTTTAGGAATCTATCTAGGTAATTCTAATTCATTTTTAATACTTTTAAAACAAAAATATTAAATATTTATTCATTATGTTTCTCTATAACCTAATAATTATCCAATTTAAATAAAATCAAGGTTCGTTTTATGTTAGATGCAATTGAAAGTGGGAAAATAACATTAAAGGTTTTGACGACTAATGAAATTAGTATTACAAAGTTGACTGAAGATAAATTTAATGGTAAGGTTATTCAACCTGGAAAGAGTGTAAGAAGGGCAATCGCCGAGCATGGATTCGCGATAAGCATAGATATTGTAGACAATGAAGGAAAACATCTTTTTTTACTTGACACAGGGGGATTAACTGATGCAATTATAGAAAATTCTAAGCAATTTAATATTAACTTAAAAGATGTTGAGAAATTAGTATTAAGCCATGGCCATTTTGATCATTTTGGGGGATTACCAAAATTAATACCCGAGTTTAAAGAGGGAACTAAACTCTACTTGAATCCAAATTGTTATCAACAATTTTTTGCCGCAGTCACTAAGACTGGAGAAGAATTCTCACCAGAAGAGTTAGCTAGCTCCATAGAAACTTTAGAAAAAGAAGGAGGGCTCAAATTAAGTGGAGAATTACCATTGTTAAATAAATCTGTAGTCCAAAATTTAGCAGATCAATATAATATTGAAGTAATTGAGACTAAAGAACCTGTTGAGCTGTATAAGGGAATAATGACTAGTGGAGAAATCGAGTTATTTGATGAAGACGAGTTAACAAAGGGGATTTATATCATGAAAAGTAGGAAAGAGTTTGAAAAGCATTATTTTAGGGATGAAACATCAATTTATTTTAATATTAAAGATAAAGGATTGGTTGCTCTAACTGGATGTGGACATTGTGGAATTATAAATACAATTAAACATGGTCAAAAATTAACAGGTGTAGATAAAATATACGCAGTAATTGGGGGTTTTCACGAAGAATGGAATCCAATTGAAAAAATTGAAAGAAAAGTTAAATATTTTGAAAATATTAATCCAGAAATTATTTGCGGAATGCATTGTACCGGTTTTAACTTCAATAATCTTATGTCTAAACACCCTGCGCACACTTTAGGGATGGTAGGTACTGAATTTCATCTTTAAATAAATTTTCTTCATCTATTTTTTTTCTATGTTTTCTACATCTTGAGAAGAAAAAGTTATTCATAATAAGTGATTATAATTTCAAAATTTGTATTTTTTTTTCAACTCTAATGAGAAATAAATTCTCATTTTGAAATTCTTACTTAATAATATAAAATTTTTATATTTGAAACTTAATAATAATTATAACTAAAATTACAATAAGTTGATTCTATGAAAGAAGTTAGAG
Organism: Promethearchaeota archaeon; assembly: GCA_016840545.1. GTDB lineage: Archaea > Asgardarchaeota > Lokiarchaeia > Sigyniarchaeales > SOKP01 > SOKP01. The sequence goes on along the minus strand of JAEOSD010000080.1, from coordinate 11,005 downwards.
TGATCACCATTGACAATAGAGGTCGAATTGTAATTCCTCAGTTAATTCGAAAGAGCTTGGGTCTCACTACGAACTCACAGTTAATGCTCGTAGCAGATTCGGAAAGTAAAGAGATTAAGATTACGCCCATAGGTTTAGCTGATGAGAAAAATCCAATTAAGCTTCGGATCACGATGAGAGACGTTCCTGGGGCACTTGCTAAGCTTGCAAATACATTTGGAGAACAAGATCTAAGTATGATGTATAGTGAAGCAGTAATTATAGAAAAAGATAAAACTGCTGAATGGACTGTTATTTCAGAGAGCCCTGCTAATCTCGAAAACCTTAAAAGAATTCTGAAAGAAAAAGGTGATGCCCTCAAGATAGAGGTTCTTCCATTAGATTAGGTTAAAAAAAATTTGTTGATTAATTCAAATGACTAAAAAAAAGAAGAAAGATAAAAAGAAAGAAAAAGAAGAGGTATCTAATTATACTCTAGATACCGCATTAAAAAGTTCTAAAAAAACAGAATCCACTTTACAGGGTTTACTTAAAGCATTTTCAGAAGATACTCGATATGTAGCTCCTAAGGAAGAAGAGAAAAAAATTGAACCTCAGCTTTCATATGAAACTAAAAAGAAGATTGCTGAGGATTACATGATGGAAGAAATTCCATTATCAGAACGCGAGCAGACGAAAGAAAGAACCCCACTCACAGCAATAGCGGAAGAAAAAAGAAAAGTAATTCCAATACAACAAAAAGAAGAAGCACCTGAAACCGTAAAAAAACCTTCAGTTTCTAAAAAGGATGATATTTATCTTGATTTAGCTCAGTTCTTCGAAAAAGTATTTCAAGGTTATGGTGATCGTTATGGAATGTGGGAAAATTCAGTTTCATCAATTCTAGCAATTTTAAGAAAAATGAGAAAAATAACAAAGAAAAATACAGAGGATTTAGTTAATACTATTAACACATTACATGAAAAAATTCAGTTTAATTTAGGACAGTTTAAAATTAAGCGAGATGAAGTTGAAAAATTAACGGATGTTGACATTGAATCTATGTCGAGTGAGTTTAAAAAAGTGTTAGGCTTATTGGAATTACAAATTAAGGAATATCAACTAAAAAGACTCGCGGATGATTATGTTCATCAACAAAAACCCATCTAAGGATATATTATTAAATAATACTCTTAACTAAAAAATTGAAGATTTTTTATGTCCTCAAAGCCAAAAGACCAAACACGTCCTTTAATTCTTGATTTCGGTTCGGCTATTTCAAGGATAGGATGGGCAGGTGATGATTTTCCAGATATAATTGCTCCGAGTGTATATGTAGATATTTCTGACTATATATTCAGTTCTGATATTATTGAAGGATTAGAAGAATTATTTCTCAAAGAAAGTCCAATTACACATCTAGTAGGTCATCAAGCGTTAAAATATCAAAATATTTTACGAATTCATGAGTTTAAAAAGGAAAATAATTTCAATCTACTGCTTAAATTCTTTTTACATTATTATCAAGAACTGAAAATTGATGAACAATATCAATTTCGGCAACCGTTAATTATCCTAACGCCATTTTTTATATCTGATTTAGAGAAATCAAAATTACAAGAATTATTTCTTAAATCATTAAATTTTCCTTCACTTCTTTTCTTACATGAAAGTCAGGCGATTCTTTCTACATTACAAAAATCTAGTGGCGTGGTTGTAAATATGGGTGAATCTACTACTTATATATCAACAATTTTTCATGGATTTACTAATATAATGGCCCGAGATGTTTTTCCTATTTCTGGAAAACAATTAACAGATTACTTCTTAAATCTAATTTTAACTCGAATTGGGACAAAAAAAAGCATTTATATTGATAAATCAATTGCTAAAGAAATTAAAGAAAAATTGTCCCTATGTTTATTAGATCCTAAAGAAGAACAAAAAAGAGTAAAAGAGGGATTGACTAAATATGATAGAATTATTGATCTTCCAGATGGATCTAATTTAAAGATTAATTTAGAACGCTTTTTATTAACAGAACCCTTATTTAATCCAAGATTAGCTCATGTTGATTATATTAGTTTAGCAGAAGCCGTTTCAAAAGTAATAAAGACATGGGAGAGAGAGAATTGGGAGGAATTAATCCCTAATATTATTTTATCAGGCGGTGGAAGTCTAATCCCTGGATTAGATAAAAGATTAGAATTTGAGTTACAAGCATTTTTCTCGGAAAAATTAAAAAACAAAATTAAAGTAATTGCTGCCTCTGGAAGAGATAATATGGGCTGGATAGGGGCTTCAATTCTATACTCAAAAGAAAAATTAAACAAGGGTTGGGTAGAAAATCCAAATTTAAAATAATATAAAATTTCAAAAACCATGACTGTTAATTTATCTACAGAAAGTACTTTTTTAGAGGTTTTCCAACAAAAAATTATACAGAGTAGGCGATTATTGCAATTTGGTAATCATAGATGGGCAGATAGACTATTAACCGATTTATATTTCGAGATTGAAAAAAATGAATGGTTAGACATCCAAAAGAAGCACCAATTAATAATGGTAATTACAAATTCTTGGTGGATGTACATTAATTCATTGATTCATAGAACTGAAGGGAAAATAGATATTGATATGATTAAATATATTGATGCCTATAAAAGATTCTTTTCATTTCTATCAAAATTGGATGATTTTTATATTTTTAATAATTTTGTAACTAACCTTCTAAAATCATTCATAACTATGAAAGATTTATCTCAATCTGGTATTACTAAATTTATAAATTCTTATTGTGCAAAAGTTAGTGAAAGAGATGAATATCAGAAGTTAATAGAATTACAAATTTTATTAATGTATTTAAGGAAATCTGTTTTTCCTCAAGAATTTTTTCATTTTAGTATGGAAATTTTAGGTAGAACTATATTTAAACTTGAACCTAATAAAAGAGCATTATTTTTATATATTTTTTTGGAAAATATTAACAACAACTATCAATTATTAGAAAATTCTCCTGAATTTGTTCAAAATATAAATAAAATTCTAATCAATCGCCTCCCAGGATATCTAAAGAATGAATTTAGTAATTTAAGTCGAGTCACGATAAATGAAAGAAATTTCGATGGAATCTTAGTAGATCTTGAAGATTTAATACTTTATTTAAATAACATAGGAGAATTTTCATGGATTATAGTAATAATAAAGAATCTATTTGCAAAAATCAGAAAGTTTCAATCATTTGGCGATGCTGTGACTTATATTAGAAAATTTATTGACTTTGCGATCTCACGAAACCGATTCGAAATTGCATTTGATATTTATGACTTTCTTGAAGATCTATTTATGTCTCAAACAGATTTGGGGTATGATAATATCTTAATTGAATTGTGGGTTGAAGCATGCAAAAGATTTGTAGATATGAAGGAAAAGAAATATCTTTTACAATCTCTTGAGAAATTAAATACCCATTTAAAGATACCTCAAACTAATACTCAATTATTTCATTACTTCTATACGTGTAATTATCTTTGGCAGTTTAAATCTATGTTTTTTTCTTTAGAACCTCGAGATTTTTGGCGTATGATGTTTTATCGTGCCTTATTTGAAGAAAAGAATTATAATCTTGCTCGTAAAATTATTCCATATTTAGATAAACATCTTAAGTCAATAATATTAGATCCCGCAATATTATATCATGAAACAGAAGCATTACAACAAAGTATATATTCATTTAAATCTGAAGAATTCCATTTTGAGGCAGAAAAGTTCATCATAAAACAAATGATTTTTAGAATAGATGGGCAGGGTTTAATTTCTTATAGGATAATGTCTCAAGATGGTGAAATAGTTGATGGAAAAATATTAAATGAGTTTTGGAATGATGCTCAAATTATAGAACTCTATAATGAAATCTTCTCTGAAAGTGAAGAGAAAAGATATGATTTTAATCTTATGGAATTTGGAAAATTATTATATATATTTCTTCCAAAAATAATTCGAAAATTTTTAAAACAGTTTGAAATTAAGGCTTTAACTTTCATACCTGAAATATATTTCATATTAGAACACATGACTATCCCTTTTGAATTGATTTACGATAATAATTTCTTTTTATTGAAATATTCAATAGGATATATTATTGGCGAACCACCTTTAGGCGGAGTTGCTTTTGAACTTAGCGAGAAAGAGGCGCAAGAATCCAGTGAATTAATACAATATAATGTCTTATTAATAGATTCAATAAATGCTTTGGGACCATTCAAATGGAATGATTCAATCAAAAATAAAGAATTAATTTTTCCTTTTTCTGCTGGAGCAAATGAATTAGACTTTATTACGAAATTCTTTAATGAAAGGAAAGAGATTAAAAACATAACAGTACTTTCCAGTAAAAAATCAACAAGAGAAGCCATTTTATCTAATATTTCGAAAGGTACAAACCATATCATACATTTTGTGGGTAATATTTTTTATTCAAAGTGGAACCCTAATGATAGTTTCTTTATTACAAATGATAATCAAATAGTTACAATTAGAGAGATTTATGATTCATTAACAAAAAACCTAAACAAAAAACCTAAACAACCGTTTTTATTTTTTAATACACAAATTTACGATGTAGATGGGAAAAAGTTAGGCAATGTTCTAAGAACATTTGGTGAAATCACAGAGCAATTTGATTATGATAAGGTCTTAGGAATTATATCTAGAAATTATCCTATTTTTGATGATGAAACAAAAGAAATTATCGCAAATTTCTATATTAATTTATTTAGTAATAATAGTCAAGGAATTTCGCTTTTAAAGGCAAAACAAGTATGTATGGCAAATAAAATGACTAAACTTGTAGAAGAAAAATTTAAAGATCTAAGTGATAAGGAAGGAAGTGTAAGTATAGATTTACAAAGCTCTTTAGCAATTTCAAGTTATATGCTATTCGGGAAACCTTGGAAAAAACTTAATTAAACACAAATTTCCTTTAGCAAATATTTTTAAAAATTTAGTATATTAACTAATATATAAAAATTAAATTTATAACTGATTTATTTTGTCAGATAGATTAATTGAGCTTCGGTTTGAGAATCAAAACCTCAAAAAACAAGTAGAAGATTTAGAAAGTAAGGTATTATCACTAGTGGGGATGGTAGATTTAGAGTCATCAGGAGGTCCAGATAAAAAGAATTTATTAAATAATCTATTGATTGAGTTAATTGCATCAACAACCACTCAACTAAATATTGTTTCTCCAAAAATAGACAAATTTTATGCGACTGAGCTAAAGAAGTTAGCAAACCAAGAAATCCCTGTTTTGATAATCACTAATGATAGGAGAGGGCTTCCAAAAGTTTATCAGGAGATTTACGATGGCTTAAAGCAAACAGGAGGAATAAGTATTATTAATAATCCAAATGTTCGATATTTATTAGTGTTTAATTCTGAAAAGGCAATTTACTCAGGAGGATCACTAGATAAAGATGAGCTTGAAAAATCAATTTTGATAGTTACCTCTATTCAAGAAAGTACCAAGTTGCGCACAATAGCAGAAATCTTTACTATGATGCTTCCATCATTTATGAGAAAATAAAATCTTATTTTTTAAAGGTTAATGATAAAATATTAAGATGGAAATGAATAAGCCTAACGCTAAGAAAGAAAATATTAATAAATTTAATTTACGTTTAGAAGTCCATCAGTATAAAGATAAAAAGTCCTTTATTATTTCCGAAGGTGATAATACTTCTAAAGATGAAAGCATTGAAAATTCATCTGAAGATAAATTTGATTGGGATTGGATATTTGAGAAAGGATGGTTGAGAATAAAAAAGTAATAGATTCTAAGTTTATTGTTAAATTTTTTGGATTAAATTCACAAATCTATAAAGAAGCAATTCAATACCTTAAAAAGAAAGTAGAAAAAGATGAACAAAAATATATACAGCATTTAGAACGAAGAAAATCATTCTATAAAAAAGTTTATAACATCATTCCCAACAGAGATTTACTTCTTAAACAATCTTATTATGTTATCATTCTTAGATTGATTCTAACTAAAAAATTAAGAGATTATCCCGCTGAAGATAATATTGAATTTAATGAATTTAATGAGTTATTATACTATCATTTAGATAATACCTTACAAGAAAAAATATTTGAAACATTAGATAATGGTGTGTTTTCACCTCAAGATTTATTTCATAATCTTTATCAACAAATTTTTTTTCCAATAATAAGGCACCGATTAGGAGAATTTTATACGTCTCAAAACCTAGTAAAGGTGATGGTTGAAGATTTTTACGAATTTGGGAATAAAATTTTAGATCCCGCATGTGGTTCAGGGGGTTTTTTAGTTGAAATTTTTTTGAAAATCCTAAATTCAAAATACCCAAAAGAATTAAAAAAGAATGCGATTGATAATGTATATGGATTTGATATTAATCCATTAGCAACATTAACGACGAAAACTAATTTAGTATTAATTCTTACGGATTTCTTTGAATATAATGAATTTAATACTTATGAGCAGAAAGTTGCTTTTATGAATTCACTCTTTCCTACTAAAGAGGATGAAAAATATTACAAAAAAATGGAAAAATTAAAGAATTCTTTTGATTTAATAATTGGAAATCCACCGTGGTTAACATATAAAGATATTCAAGATAAAAATTATCAAACCCAAATCAGAGCTTTAGCTGAATCTTTGAATATTAAACCACTTAGCCAATATATCACTCATATTGAGTTAGCAGCTATATTTTTCTATGCTATTCCTAAAAGATTCTTGAAACTTAATGGAAAAATCTTTTTTGTGATTACCAAAAGTGTATTAAATGGGGATCACTGTTATAAATTCAGAAAGTTTTCCATTTTCAATGAGTTAGAAATTTGGGATTTTCCAAATAATTACTTTTTTAATGTAAATCATATTTGCCTAAAAGCAAGGTATATTGGAGAAAATAGTGATATTCCTTTTTCAAAAAAATATCCTATTAAAGCAAAATTATTTAATATTAATTTAGATCTTGAAGAAGAGACAAGATATAATAGTATTAAGATAGAAAAAGAAGGGGCGAAAATAATACTCCCTGAAAAAGAGATAAGAACTCTTAATAATCTTTCATTTAGTAAGTATAAAGATTTATTTTTTCAAGGAGCCACGCTTGTTCCAAGAACACTTGTGTTTTTTAACATAGATGATGAAAATGATGAAATTTTAATGATTTCTTCAGACTCTGATATTCTTTCTCGTGCTAAGAAAAATTGGATATTTAAATTTAAAAATAAAACCATTGAAAAAAGATTTAGGTATAAAACATTATTAAATATGGATTTAATTCCATTTTACATAAAAAAGTTTCGCAATATATTTTTACCTATTAATGAAAATTATGAATTTGATGCTAATTATCTCGCAAAATATGCAAAAGCATATGAATTATATAATAAATTGAATGATAATTATCAAAACAAGAAAAAACCAACAAGTAAAATTGAAACCTTATTCTCAAATCTGAACTACTGGAATAAGCTCTCAAAACAATATTACAATAAACGATATATTGTTATATATAATGCAAGTGGATCAACGATTAAAGCAGCTGTTATTGATAATTATGAAAAGGATATTATCATTGCCTCAGAAAACTATTATTTCTCTACTAATATACTTAATGAAGCGTATTATCTTTCATCAGTTCTTAATTCTCCAATACTGACGAAAAATATAAAGCTAATTAAATCAAGCAGGCACATTCATAAAAGGCCCTTTTCATTTCCCATACCTCTTTATGATGATGAGAACCCCCTTCATAGAAAATTAGCTAATAAGGGGAAAAAAAATGAGACACTGGTTCAGGATCTCTTTTTTAATAATCCAAAAATTAGCCCATCAAAAGTAAGAATTTTTATTAAAAAAAAACTTGAAAAACTGGACCTCTTAACAAAAAAAGTCGTATTTGGATTGGAAATTAAAAGTAAGTAATAAATAATAAAATAATTGGACAATATAATTTAGTTAATTCGTTAATTTTGGTTAAATTTAATAAAATAAATTGAAAAGCTTTTTCTTTTATGGAAAATTTTGTTAAATGTCGAGAGAGAAATAGTAGATTATTAAGGTTATAATAAAATTGAGTTTTAAAGAATTAGGTATTAATGAATTTTTAGTTAATATCTTGAAAAAATTAGATATTAATAAACCAACTCCAGTACAAAGGGTTGCTATTCCTGTTATTTTAGAAGGACATCATGTAATGGTCCAAGCTAAGACTGGAAGTGGAAAAACATTAGCTTTCTTACTGCCCATTATTGAGAAATTGAACAACGAATTTAATCAAGTTTTAATTTTAGAACCAACAAGGGAACTTGCGAAACAAGTTGATCAAGTATTAAAAGAATTAGGAAATCATACAATCAAATCTATGACGATTTATGGTGGAGTATCAATTGATAATCAAATTAAGCAGTTAGAAAAAGGTGTAAATGTTATATGTGGAACACCTGGAAGAATTATTGATCTTTATAAGAGAAAAAAATTAAATCTACGGAACATAAAATTTGTTGTAATAGATGAAGCAGATCGTTTATTCGATATGGGCTTTGCACCAGATGTCAATTACATTTTAAGGCAAATTCACAGTAACTATCAATTTATGCTTTTTTCTGCCACGCTATATTCGCAAATAAGAAGTTTAGTAAAGAAATATTCAAAAAATAAATTTGAATTTATAAATCTAAGTAAAGATGATTTAACTGTAAGTAATACTAAACAATATTACTATTTAATAGATCGATTCGAAGAGAAATTTAAAACATTTCTTGATATTTTAAAAACAGAGAGACCAAAACACACTTTAGTATTTGTGAATACTAAAAAAACCGCATCATGGCTATCAAATAAGTTGCAATCAAATAAAAATTTAAATTACAAGGTTAATTTGATTTCAGGACAATTATCTCAATATCAACGTGAAACAATTTTGAAGGCTTTTAAGCATCGGAAGATTAATATGTTAATTGCTACAGATGTAGCTGCAAGAGGATTGGATATTGATAATATAAGTCATATCATTAACTATGATGTTCCAAAGTATCCTGATAACTATGTCCATCGAATCGGAAGAACTTCAAGGATGAATAAACGCGGTACAGCAATAATGTTATGTTTAAAGGAAGAGTATGAGTATTTATGCCAAATAGAAGGATTAATCAATAAGGAGATTATTCAAAGGACATTAGAAAATAAAGATACAACGAGATATCATAATCCATTCTATTAAAATATTAACTAATGTAAATAAAATTAATACTAAAATAGTTTCCCTAGATTAAGTTGTGATATTTATAAATTAGAATTAAATACATTTCTGTAATCTAAAATATAAATTTAAAAATAGGCAAAGTTTTTGATTTACAAAATTTAAAATATAATTATTATTATTAGATGTTTAAAATTAAATTTGAGAAAATATTTGTTTAAAATTTGAGGTATTAATCAATGCCAAGTCGACGTGGAGATGGAACGCTTGTCTTCAAGATATGTTTCTATGGACCAAACGGAACCTGCTAGTCGCAGACCGGGTTAGGTCTTGGAGGTAAGACGACTGCACTTGAATGGGTATACCATAAAGAAGGTTTAGCATCAGGTGATATGCAACAGATTCAGGATCCTACTGGTAGAACCTTATTTTTTGATAGAGTTGTAGCGCGAGTTTCCAATGTGGTATTTCAAGTATATACTGTGGCAGGTCAAAGACGACATAAATTTCAACGACAAACTGTACTAAAAGGTACAGATGCTGTGATTTTTACTTGGGATTCTCTCATTGATCAATGGCAAGAGAATATCTGGTCTCTTAAAGAATTGCTGAAATTTTATGGTGATAGACTCCAACCTCCTTCCGAGTTTGAACCCCCTGAAGTCCCGATAGTTTTATTGGCTAATAAGAGGGACTTGGATGAAATAATTGAAATCTCTAAAATCAGACAGGTGTTAGACACTGCTAAGCTCAATCATTGCTTGGTATATGAAACCATCGCGATTCAAGGAGTTAATGTAAAAAGAGCATTTGTGTATGCCTCTCGTCAAGCAGTGTTGAATCATTATAAAAAACTTTCAGGAAAACCTATGGAAGGATTTTAGATATAAGCTTTTTTTTAATAATTTATCTTCAATACAGTTATTATTCTTTATAAGTAGATTATTTCTGGCTCCACATTATTTTTAGAAATTTTCAGGTAACCATAGGAGCTTATTATTGTCAGTCTATTATCGATAGGTGTGGTAGTTCCAGGGTTAAAAAATAATATATTATTCTTTTTTTCATTAACTGGTCTATGAGTATGACCAAAGATAATAACATCATAATCAGAGTTAGGAAGAGCTAACTTTTTAATCAAACGTTTAACTATCATATTAGGGCCTCCCATTCCATGAATCAGTAGAATTTTATGGCCAAAGATTTCCAATTCCAACTTATCAGGCAATACTTTTCTCAATTTCGGGTCAAAATCCATATTTCCATGAATAGCGATAACTTTATTTTTACCAAAAATATTAATAAGCGTTTCATAAGCCTCAAGGGAAGTAAAATCTCCTAAATGAAAAACAAAGTCAACATTTCTCCTTTTGAAATCATCTATAACCTTTTCTGGTATTGAGGAGGCTCTATGGGGAACATGAGTATCTGAGAGAACTCCAATTAATAATTCATTTTTGTCTGTTTTGATCAAACCTTTACCCTCATTAATAAGGTTTAAGCTCAAACCTGTTTTATTCATCTTCAATATTTTCTTGTTTTTTCATTCTAAATTTTATAACTTTTAATGCAAAATTAATAACTTCTTCAATATTTTTCCATCTTCCTTCATCAATCATTCCTTTAATCCAATAATATAAGTCTTGTTCAATTGGAATGGTAGTATAAATTGGCTGAGTTAATTGAGCTTGTTCTGAATAGGCTTTATTCATAAGCCATGAAATTATATTTGAGATTAGTTTAAAATTGTCTGCTGCATGGATACCATA
>JAEOSD010000195.1 GCA_016840545.1 Promethearchaeota archaeon | reverse complement strand
TTTATATCCCTTATTGATTGCCAGTTTCATCCTTTGGCTTTTACAAATGGTTGTTGGAGAACCAGAAGCATGGTTTGGGAATATATGGATGATAATATTCTTTATTAATTTGTTTATAATGGCTTTTGACTTCTCTTCAACGAAATTCTTTTTACTAATATTAGCTGCAGTAATTATTATATTGTTGTTGGTCTTTTTATTACCTGGTGGTCTTTTACCTCCGGGAGCATTTGATTTTAATATAGGATTAACTGCTGAATTTTACTTAGTAGTGACCATTGTATTAGGATTTATTCTGGGAGTAGTTGTTATTAGTGCTCAATTTGATTACTGGAAGATTGAAAGAAACGAAATGTATCATAAAAAAGGGATATTTACTTCCGCTGAACGAATTCCTACTAAAGGTTTAAGAATTTTAAAAGAAATACCTGATGTATTTGAGTTTTTTGTATTAAGAGCAGGATCTATTACACTTATGCCAGGACACGGTGATGTCATTCCTTTAACCACTGTTTTAAATGTAAATAATAAATCAGAACAAATTGATTGGCTTCTAAGTCATATTAGTATGGAACCTGATGAGTTAGATAATGTGTAAGGTATAAGAAATCAATTTGATAAATAACTTTTATTTTTTATTTTTTTATGATTTTCCCTATAAATCAATTAAAAACAATTAGTTTAAGAATTAAAAATACTACCAGATAGATTGTACCATTCTGTAAGAAAGAGCTACTTGTTGATTTGCTTGAGTGCTTATTCCCATATGACCTGGAAGTAGATATTTTGTATCTAAGTTATTAACAAATTTGATTGAATCTGTCAAAGTTTTTAAAGATCCTCCGGGAAAATCATAACGACCAAAACTTCCTCCAGTAAATACCAAATCTCCAGGAATTAATACTTTTTTATTTGGTTCATAATAAGAAATTGATCCTAATGAATGCCCTGGTGTATAAAATATTTGAAAATTAAAATCTCTATTAACTTTTACAGATTTTATATTAATTAAATCTTTTACTATTAAAGGAACAACTTTAACATTAAACATACTGGGCCCTATGCCAAGATTGCCAGGAAAGATTTTTGCTTCATCTCCCTTCTGTAAAATTTTGGCAGTTTCTCCATATGCATAAATTTCTGGAGGCCTATCTTTAAATAAATTCATTAAAGGATAAAGACCAAGAACATGATCGACGTGCTCATGAGTTAAGTATACTTTTGTTATATTCTGGAATTTTAAATTTAACGCTCTCATTCCATCTATTAATCCTTTTAAAGAAATTCCATTCCCCGCATCAAAAAGCGTCAATTCATTGGATTCAGAGTCTTTGATTATATATTGATTACAATCCAACATAGGATTTTCACTAAAGTAGTATAAATTTTCAAGAACTTCCTTGCCTTTTTTTTTTGAACTACTTATTCCAGAGAAAAACATATTCAAAAATTCTAGTTTTACAAAAATAAAAATCTCTTTCTTTTAATGTTTTTCTTTTCAAAATTATAAAAAACAATTAATTTTAAAAAAATCAATTATTAATTATGAAAAATGAACTTTTTTATAATGAAAATATCGAGGATTTGAAATCGAAAATTGGATTTGGAATAAAATTTTGGTTAGAATTTCAAAATGATAAACATAAAAACATATTAGGTTCAGGATGGGCAAAATTATTGGAAAGTATTGATAATACTCAAAAAAATGAAACTAAGTCTTTAACTTTAGCTGCAAAAGAATGTGGGTATTCATATAAATATGCTTGGAACATTATAAAAAGGATTGAAGATAGAACTGGCATGTCTCCTGTAGAAACCAGTAAAGGAGGCCGTGGGGGTGGCGGTTGGGTTAAATTGAATGAATGGGGTAAATATTTATTAAAAACTTATCGAAATTTACTTTTTGAATTAAAAGTAATTGAGAAAAAGCTTGAAAAATCCTTTAAAATAGATTAATAATTAAATTTTAATTTTAACAATTATTATTTAATTTAAGAAAATTGATAATATTTCTCATTTTATTTCAATAAGCTCTTAATAGGAGAATTTTATGGAAGATAAACTCCGAAAATTTAATGAAGTAAAAGTTACTGAATTCATGATAAAGGATCCATTATATACAAGCCCTAATGAGAAAATAAGTACTACTGAGCTGTTAATGTTAAGAAAAAATGTAGGTTGCCTTCCTGTTGTTAATAATTCTAAAAGCAAGAAAGTAATTGGAATAATAAGTCAGAGAGATATTCGATTAGCTCGATTTGCTATGAATTTGGAATCTCCAAACACAAGAGTAAGAGATTTAATGACTCCCGATCCTATTATTGCTAAAAAAACAGATTCATTAACTGAAATATTGGAAAAATTAGTAAAACATGATATCGAGCGATTACCTGTAATAAGCGATAATGAAGAATTAATTGGTTTCATTACAAAACAATCCATTATTGAAACAATTTACAAATATCTAAAAGAGTAGATTAATTTATCAAAATAAGTCATCTAAAGACTTAATTAAGACGTTACCTTTTTAAAAAAAAACACATACATTTTTTTATTACAATCAATACTTTGTGTTTATAGGAAATATTGTTCAAAAAAATTAAAATAAACGTGATCTAGTATGGCAATACCCCTTCCTGGAACACCAGTGATTCTTGATATCGGATCTGCCTACACCAAAATAGGTTTTGCTGGTGAACCAGGCCCGCGTTTTATCTTTCCCACAATTACTGGAACTGAGAAATATAAAGCTGTAATGGTGGATGTGAGTGCCAGAAACATATATGTGGGTAATGATGCGGCAAAAATGCGTGGAGTTTTAAAGATCAAACGCCCTATTGAAAGGGGAGCAATAATGGATTGGAATGATTTTTATGAAATTTTAAATTATTGCTTTTATTCACTTTTAAGAATTCCTGATTTTTCTCAGTATCCTGTTTTATATACGGAGCCCCCTTTTTTACAGAAAGAAACCAAAGAATATGTTGCACGAGTATTGTTTGAAACCCACAGAGTGAAAAGCCTTATAATGGTTCCTACGCCTATATTGTCTATGTTTGGTGTAGGATTAACTTCAGGTTTAATCATTGAAAGTGGAGATGGTATTACTTGGATTTGCCCAATCATTAATGGGCAAATTGTTGATCAATCCGTACAAAAGTTAACATTAGGAGGTACTGACGTTAATCAATATCTGAAAAACCTGCTAATGAGAGAAGGCATTCATATAGAATCTAGTGCAGTTGATGAAATTATAAAAGATATGAAGGAAAAGAATTGCTATTTTGTATTGGATCCAAAAAATCCTCCAAAAAAAGATGAAAGGTTTAGCATTGCTATGCCAGATGGGTCTACTATAAGTATTCCACATTATATTTTTCATGAAGCACCTGAAGTACTATTCCAACCTAATTTAGTGGGATATCCGATAAGTAATGTACCTCAAGCTATTATTACAAGTCTCCAAGGGATTGATAAATATTATTGGAGTGAGCTATTATCACATGTGGTTATTTCAGGTGGTAATTTGTCATACTCTGGTTTTGAAGAAAGGTTAAGAATAGAATTAACAAAGCTACTTCCTCAATTAGGAAAAATTCCTAAGCCAAAAAGACAGAGCCCTAAGACTAAAGAAAAGGCTAAACTGAAATCTATTGAAGGTTCGAAGAAAAAACAAGATAATTGTCCTCATTGTGGCGTCCTTTTAGATTTATCTGATGATAAAGAATTGTGTCCTAACTGTGGTGGTAGAATTGTGCTACCAGAGCTTTCTATTAATATATCTAGTAAAAAGGCTCCTGTCATTGATGGTAAACTCTTATGTACTCATTGTGGAAAGGAAATAACTGATATAGACTCTCTTTTTTGTCCATATTGTGGAAAAAACGTAGAATCACCCGATTTAGCAGAGATATCGAAAAAAGTTATTGATGAACCACCTCCAGCGAAAGAGTTTGCTGGTTTTTACGATTCCTCAGAGGAGATTCTTAATTTCTTTGTTCCTGATAATCTTCAATACGCCATTTTTAGTGGAGCAACAATTTTAGGAACGCTTCCTTCGTTTCAAAGGTTATTTATTACCCATGAGCAATTTCTTTCTAATAGTGA
>JAEOSD010000079.1 GCA_016840545.1 Promethearchaeota archaeon | reverse complement strand
TGATCCAAAAAAGAGGGTTTTATGCAGTTGTCATGCAATACCTAAAACATGGGTTCAGGAAGCTAGTATCTTTACAACGGGAGCATTTCTTAGATGGTTTAGAGATGAAATTGCTCAAGAAGAATGTAAGATTGCTGAAGAGCAAAATCAAGATCCATACGCTATTATTACTGAAGAAGCAGAAAAATCCCCCATCGGTGCAAATGGTTTAGTAGCAATTCCTCATTTAGTGGGTGCAGGAGCACCTCATTGGGATCCTTTTGCAAGAGGGATAATTTTTGGACTTGCTTTAGGTCATAAAAGAAGAGATCTTTCCCGAGCTATTCTTGAAGGCGTAGCATATGAAGTAAAAAAGAATATTGAAGTTTTTAAAGAATTGAAAATAGTTCCAAAAGAATTAAGATTAACAGGAGGAGGCTCTCGTTCTGATCTTTGGAATCAGATATATGCTGATGTTTTAGGAATTACTTGTATAAGAAATGTTATAGAAGAAGCTACCTCTTTAGGAGCAGCGATATTAGCTGCGTCGGGAGC
The DNA here is from genome assembly GCA_016840545.1 of Promethearchaeota archaeon. Classification (GTDB taxonomy): domain Archaea; phylum Asgardarchaeota; class Lokiarchaeia; order Sigyniarchaeales; family SOKP01; genus SOKP01. The sequence continues at coordinate 13,766 of JAEOSD010000079.1, read as the reverse complement.
AGGATTATTTCCAGATATTGCAAAAGCTGCTGAAAGTATCTGCAAAGTAGCTAAAAAATGGATTCCTGATACTCAACATCGTGAATTCTATGATAAAATATACAATTTTTCATATAATCTCTATGATCATTTAAAATCTGAAAATATTTATCAAAAGTTAAATAAAATATTCCAAAAGAAAGATAAGATGTAATTCTCTATATCTTTATTTTCTAAATATCCTCATAATAATCAATTTTATATATTTTAATTATTATTCTTCTCTTAATTAAATAAAAAATGTGAAAAAAATGGAAGAACCTCAATCTAGTCAAAATCAAGATTATAGTCAAAGTGAAATGACTGTTGGGAAAATATTTTATGTTATAATCGTATTTGCATGCTTAGTAGTCATAGGTGGGATTGTTTGGACGATTGCTGATTTTATTGACCCTCATGGGAAGTTAGATGCTTTTTTAGCACTTAGTTTAGGATATCAAATCGCTATTGTTGCAGGTTTTTCAGCAGGATTATTCTTTTTATTGGTTTTCTTCTTTGGCTTATTTAAAAAGGGAAGTAAATGGATTTTAAAAGTTTTTTTTAAAGTCAGAGAACTTGATGAAAAATTTAGGAATCGTACAACTGTAAAAATAGCAGCTGGTGGTTTATTAATAAGTCTTATTGCTATAATAGTTGGAATTGTTTGGGCTTTAATTCAGGAAGTTTTAATTGGTTCTGAGGGTGGATTTGCTGGACTATTGAGTGAATTTTCATCAGGTAATTGGGTCTTATTTACTGGAATTGCTCTACTTATTACTTCATTTATCGCGCTTTTTATGATCTATTTCTGGAAAAATGGTTATCGTTTAATACTAAAAATAATGGGATCCTTAGAGAAGGAGGACTAGATTAAAAGTATAATATTTCTTAATCTCAACTATTTTTTCTTTAATTTAAATCAGAAAATTTAGGCTCTTGTTTTATTTTAATTAATTTTATTTCTTATGTATAATCAATGCCCGTTAGAGTTGGTATTGTTTTCAATTTTCTTCAATTACCAGATGTTTCGAAATACCCTTTTGTTATTAATAAGAGAAACGATGAAGTCCTTGTAAAGAAGGGTCTTTTCGTATATACAAAGTCAATTGAAGGTTTTTTAATTGGAATTGTGGAAAAAATTGTTTTATTAAATGAATATTTTTCAGATGCTCTTACAATTAAAGCATATAATAGTGAAAGCAATCCCAACATTTTAAAAGGGTTGTTTCCAAGCGATGATTTTGAGTATGCGATTGCTATTGTAAAAAATTTAGGTATTATCGAATTTAACGATGAAAAAACAAATAAAATAGCAAAGATTAAACGCATGACTTATCCAGCTAGTCCAGGCAGAGAAATTTATTTAGTTGAAGAAGAAATCCTTAAAAACTTTATTGGATTAGACTCAAAATTAGGTTTAAATTTAGGCAAAATAAAAGGTTCGAAAATTAAAGCAAAAATTAGTATGGATCGCTTGTTTAATAAACACTTTGCTATTCTTTCAATATCTGGAGGAGGAAAAAGTTATCTCACGTCAGTTATAATCGAAGAGTTATTAAATAGAGATAAAAATCTTGGAACCCCCGCCATTATCTTAATTGATGTTCACGGTGAATATTCTTTTTTAAAATCAATATCAAAATTTAAAGATAAAGTTAAATTATTCGATGCCTCCTTTTTTCAAATTTCAGTCCCGAACTTGAATGCATATACTTTTTGGAAATATCAAGAAAAAATTTCACACGTTCAAGTAAGAGAACTTTCCAATTATATAAGGCTATTAAAAAAGAATAAAAAGAATTATACTCTAAATGACATCATAGAATTAATTGAAAAAGAACAAGATGGTAATAAAAGTACTAAACAAGCATTAATTGGTTGGTTAAGTGAATTAGAACGTTTGACTCTTTTTGGAACTCAAGAAAATCCTAATATCAATTTAATTATAAACCCCGGAGAATTAACTATCTTTAATCTACAAAAAGAAATCTCAATTAGAAAGAAACAAATTATTGTTGACTATATTTGTAATCGACTATTTTTCCTTCGAAGAATGGAACAAATCCCTCCTTTTCTAGTAATAATCGAGGAGGCGCATCAATTCTGTCCTGAAGCAGCAATTTCAAAAGCTTTAACCAAACATATTATCGAAACGATTGCCAGAGAAGGCAGAAAATTCATGGCTTGTTTATGCTTAATTAGTCAGAGGCCAAAAAGATTAAGCACAACTGCTCTTTCTCAAACAAACTCAAAAATGATTCTAAACATAAAGAACCCCTATGATTTAAAACATTTAATGGATAGTTCAGAAGTAATAACAAAAGAATATGCAGATATGATTTCAAGTTTAGGAGTGGGAGAAATGCTTTTAATGGGAAATGCTGTTAATTATCCTATCTTTATTGATGTTAGAGAACGAAAATTTAAATCAAATCCAGAAGAAAGTACGTTATCACAGATTTGTTTGAATTGGAAAGCAATAAATTAAGTTAAATCTTCTATAAGTTCGTCTCTTAGTTCAGGATTACGTTTGTTAAAAACTATCATCTTTTTACTTTTTGATACGCGAAATACATTTATAATAGCCATACTCTCCAACTTCATTAGAATTTCTTCTAGCAATAACATATTTATGAATGGAAATTCTTTTTTTAACAGCTCTTCCATTCTCTTATCTAAAATTTCTCCTTTGTTTTTTATTAAAATATCCAAAATAGAATTTACTATAGGTTTTTGGTTCCAACGATGGGATTCGATAATCAATCACCTTACTTTAAAATTAACTATTTAATAATTAAGTCAATAAATAATATTTTATAATTCAAATTTACGATACTATACAAATAATCGATCTTCTTTTGATTGTTCAATAATTCTATTTTTTAATCGTTCACCAAATTTTTCATACCAAGATATAATATCTGGGGTTATACTTGGAAAAACTGATTCCCTCGCTTTTTCAAAATGTTCAAATGCTACTTTTTTTGCTCTTATATTCTCTCTCAATGCAGTCATGGCCGCCTCACGGCATAATGTCTCAATATCTGCTCCAGAAAAACCTTTAAGCTGTTTATTAATATCGTTTAAGTCAAAATCATTTGTGATAGGCATACCTTCTGTGAAAATTTTTAGTATTTCAATTCTTTCATCTTCTTCGGGAGCAGGTACCAGAAGAATGCGATCAATTCTTCCGGGTCTAATTAAAGCTGGATCTAAAATATCGGGACGATTTGTAGCAGCTATCACAACTATGTCTTTATTAACTTCTAATCCATCTAATTCTGTTAGAAATTGAGATAATACTTTTTCAGATACTCCTGAATCAGAGGTATATCTACCTCTAGAAGGTGCGATAGAATCGAATTCATCAAAGAATATTATACAAGGTGCTGCCATTCGAGCTTTCCTAAAAATCTCTCGAATTGCCTTTTCACTTTCTCCAACATACTTAGATAATAATTCTGGCCCTTTTATTGATATAAAATTTGCTTTACTTTCATTAGCAACTGCTCTCGCCAATAAGGTTTTGCCGCATCCAGGTGGGCCATATAGTAAGATACCTTTTGGAGGATTTATACCCATCCGTGAAAATATTTTAGGATGAGATAATGGCCAATCCACAGCTTCAATTAATTTTTGTTTTAACTCATCAAGTCCGCCTATTTGTTCCCATGAAACATTAGGTACTTCAACAAAGACTTCTCGTATTCCTGAAGGCATAACTTCTTTGAGAGCCTCATCAAAATCATCTTTATTTACAACAATCTTCTCTAAGAGCTCAGGATCTATCATTTCCGATTCTAAATCTATTTCTGGTAAATATCTCCTTAAAGCAGACATAGCAGCTTCACGACATACTGCGGAAATGTCAGCACCAACAAACCCATGGGTAATGTTAGAATATTCTTTTAGTGAAATTTTTTTATCTAATGGCATATTTCGCGTGTGAATCTGAAAAACTTCTCGGCGTCCTTTTTCATTAGGTACCTTTATTTCTATTTCACGATCAAATCTCCCAGGGCGCCTTAAAGCTTCATCTAAACTATTTGGTCTATTCGTTGCTCCAATAACAATAACCTTCCCTCTGCTATGTAGGCCATCCATCAAGGCAAGCAATTGAGCTACAACTCTTCTTTCTACTTCTCCAGTAACAGTTTCTCTCTTTGGGGCTATTGCATCAATTTCATCAATAAAAATAATGGAAGGATTCTTTTCTTCAGCTTCTTCGAATAGTTTTCTCAATTTTTTTTCAGATTCCCCATAGAATTTACTCATTATTTCTGGACCATTTATAGATATAAAATGAGCTTCACTTTCATTAGCAACCGCTCTTGCTAACAAAGTCTTACCGCATCCTGGAGGCCCTCTTAATAATACACCCTTTGGAGGGTCTATTCCAAGACGTTTAAATAATGAAGGATGCCTTAATGGTAATTCAACCATTTCCCTAACTCTTTGTATTTCTCTATCTAGACCTCCAACATCTTCATAAGTGACATATTCAGTACCCCTTTCCTCCTCCTCAGTTATGTGTTCACTAATATGAAGCTGTGTTTCTGGTTTAATTTTACATACTCCATTAGGTTTCAAGCTTATTACTTTAAATGTAATCTCTCTGCTTATTCCTATAGAAATGTTAATATAATCGTCTAATGTTACAGGGTAATTATTTAATTTTCTTTTAACAAATGTTTCAAAACGAGGATTTGCTCTTATTTTTACGCTTGATGGTGCCAAAACGATACTTTGAGCCGCTAAAGCCTTTACTTTTCGAATCTCTATATCATCATCAATAGAGGTGCCTGTATTTTTTCTCAATCTAGAATCTATTCTAATTATTCCTAATCCATTATCTTGAGGATAACTTGGCCATGCGGTACCAGCACTTTCTCTTTTTCCAAAAAGCGCAACATCTTCTCCTGTGGTAATATTTAACTGTTCCATGGTTTTAGGGTCTATTCGAACGATACTACGCCCAATATCTCTCTTTTTAGCTTTTTGAACGCGTAATGTGATTCTTTTTTGTTCATTTAAATCTTTTCGACTATTAGAATTATCTTTTGTATCCATATCTGATCGATCTTAACAATTAGTTTTATTCATATATATAAAATATTAATTTTGTAAAAGTTTTTTGGTTTCGTAAAAATTTGTTATTTACGATTTTTTTAAAAAACTATCTAAAGTAACTTGTCTTTTTGAAAGCTCTTGTTTTTTCAAACGTTCAAGAGCATTGTCTACTCTTTGAGATGAGAAATTATGTTGTTCAATTAATAATTCTTGAATTTTTGCATAGTCTATTTTTTTCCATACTAATTTTGGATACTCTTTTTTTATGTCTGGATTTAGAAATATCTGTTTTATTCGATCAATAATCTCTAAATCTATGTTGATTTCTTTCCCCCTCACCTTTATATTACTATTTAATATATTTTCTAAGGATCCATGTTCTTTAATTAAATCCAATGCAGTATGTTGACCGATTCCTTTAACTCCAGGGAAAAAATCAGTTCCTATTAATATACCCATTTCTACTAATTGTTCTCTTGTAATTTTTAAATTTTCTAAGAATTTTTCTAATGAAATATATTCGATGTCTAAGGTTTTTGAAGTGTCTCTAACCTTTACAGTTCTACTCACCGCAAAATTTCTTATTAAACGTTCTCCTCCAAACAATAATGTATCATAATCCTGTGAAGCACATGCCCATGCATCTCCTAGTTGCACTAAATATGCTGATTGAGCTTCTCCCTCAGAACTTGCATCTATAATAGGAATTCCAAAATAATTTACTAGTTTTTTACTTTCTTCAATCATATTTTTATCTAATTTCGAAGTTAATTGTGCATACATCTTTGCTTCTCTAAAATCCTCAGCTTCTTTAGCTTTAATCATTTTTTCCTTATATTCTTCTTTGATTTTTCTTCTCTCTTCTATTGTATCTAGTTTTAATTCTGAAGGAATGCCATCAAACACGAAAATGGGTCTTATATTATGCTCCAAGAAATTAATAGTTCTATAAAACAATCCAGAAAGATGAGAAGTTACATTACCCTCATCATCCATCAATAAAGTACCATCCCTTTGGCGAATTATTGCTAAAAATTGATAAATTGTGTTGAATGCGTCGATAGCTACACGTTTATTAAAAAGGTTTTCAAATGTGATTGTTCTCTTAACTTCATTTACTAACTCGTTTATTTTAATACCCATTTTTCATCTTTTTTATTACATTTGTCATGTAATATTATTAATTTTAAATATTTATTTTGCACTAAATATTGAGAATTTTTCTGGGTCGTCGCTTTAATTTTGTACCACAAACTTCACATTCATTATACAAATTTTCAGGCTGATAAATCTTATTACAATGAGGACAATAAACTTCGAATATAATTTGCTTTTGAATTCCTTTTTTATATAAGGGGGAAAATTTTAAATTAAGTTCGGAACATAAATTTTCCATGGAATAATCATTAGTATATAAAATCACATCGTGGCTTTGAGAAATTGAAAGTTCTAAAGTTAAGGCTATTAATTCTTTATCAGCTACAGATAATGCTTTAAAGTCTCCCGTTACTTTGGATTTTTCCTCGACTAATTTTAGTGATTTAATACTCGGTTCTTTTATAATCAACTTCTTACTTTCAATAGCAACCTGAATTTTATTTAAAATATTCCTGTTATTGTTATGATATTTATCGACCTCAATTTCTTCAATTATTTTAGGCGTAGTATAAATAATTTCTTTAAAAATATTAAGATCTATACCTATAAAAAAAATATTAGAATCAATAACTAGAATTGAACTCTTCTTCGGGACTGTCATCAAGGGGAACCCTTAAAGTACCAATAATTTTTTTTCTCAAACGTTTAAAATAATTTTCACTTAAATTTTTTGAAAGGCGTATAAATTTTATATGAGAATTTGCCTTACGAATTTTAATAACTGTTTTTGGCTGGATTTTTTTGAAAGTACGTTGACCATCTATAACAATTTTTGCATTTAAGCGAGGTCTTAATAACTGTACCTCAATCTCACTAGTGATTGGTAAAACTATAGGTTTTAATCCAGATCTAGCGAAGCTATTTAGTGGAGTTAATTGCATAATTTCTAATGGAGATTTTACTATTGCACCCCCAGCACTAAGATTATATGCAGTGGATCCTACTGATGTAGATATTATTACTCCATCTAAATAGCTCCTGTTTAAAAACACTCCATCGATTTTTACAGATATTTGTAGAACTTTTGAACTTTTTGATGAGACAATTAATATTTCATTCAAAGCATTACTAAGTTTGATTTCCTCAGAATTCTTTACTAAGTATGGGGTTATTTTGGAACATTTTTCAATTATATACTCATTATTTAAAGTTCTATTAAGATCATTAAAGATTGTTCTCTCATTTGATTCATCTAAAAAACCAATTGATCCTATATTTACTCCTAATATTGGAGGAGCATTACGCTGTGGTAAACTACGCGCTACTCTTAGAATTGTACCATCTCCACCAGTAGATACAATGAATTTTGTATTGACCTCAGTCATTTCACTTAAATCTTTTCCACTATGTGGAAAAATTTTAGGAGCAATTCGTGTCTCTAATTGGACAACCTCTCCTTTTTTAACAAGGTATTCAAATATCCTCTTAGTTAATTTAATGGCTCTTTCTGAATCCATTCTACATGCTAAAGATACTGCCTTTTTCTCCATTAGACCCAGGTTTTTAATTGTGATTTTTATTAGAAACTGTAATTCTTAAAAAAAAATAATAAATTAAAGAAAAATAAAATTTTTGATTTTTTCTTAAACAAAATAAATAAGGACTTTAACTAACAATAACTCTGTTTATTAAAGTTTTCCCAGCAATCTGCCAGTATTCAACTTGAGCTGATGATAATTGGGCGGGATTTTTTTGTAAATCTTTTAATTTAGAAACTAATTCCTCATCTGAAGGCCATAGAACATCAAGAGACTCATAAGATTCAAGATCCATAATGTTAATTAAAGTATCTTCTATAAAGTTAATTTGAGCATTACCTTTAATTATCTCTGGAACTTCAACCATATGCCCTGAAGGAATGGTTAAAGACCTCTTATTATTATCAAACATTCCTATGCATACGACTCTAACTTTAGCATGACCGTGTTTTCCACTTTTAGATCTTTCCGTACTCTTGATTTGACATGGTTCTTCCTCAACCATGATGTATTGTCCGGTTTTTAACTTTTGTATTTCAGTCCTTCTTATACTCATTATTTAACTCCTCATATATATAAATTTGATAAAAATCTTATACGAATATTTTTAATTTTCACATTTCTATTTTATATATTATTATTTTTAGTCAAAAAAAAATATTAGTTTTTAAAAATATTAATTATTAGCATATAAAATTATAAAGGATAAAACAATGGTACTTGAAAAATTAGGACGCTCCTTAGATCAAGCAATTAGAAAGATAAGAAGACTACCGTTGGTTGATAAGAATGCAATTAATGCTTTAATCACAGATTTACAGAGAAGTTTGCTAAGTGCAGATGTAAAAGTCGAATTAGTATTCGAAATGACTGAAAATATTAAAAAAGAAGCTATGGACACTCATCTCACAAAAGCAAAACGGAAGGAATATGTTATTACATTAGTACATAATGAATTAATAAAAACATTAGGCGGGAAGCCTGCGCCAATTAGAATTAAACCTGGAAAAAGTAATGTAATTCTACTTGTGGGAATACAAGGATCTGGAAAAACAACTACAGTGGCAAAGTTATCAAGGTTTTATAAAAACAAGGGTTATAAAGTAGCAGCGGTTACAACAGACACATATAGACCTGGAGCATATGAACAACTTGTTCAATTAACAGATCAGATTGGAGTTAAATGTTATGGCAATCCAAATGAGAAAAATGCTATTAAAATTTCTGTTAGAGAAACAAAAAAAGCGATAAATGAAGGACATGACATTATTATTGTTGATACTGCTGGACGTCATAAGGAGGAAAAAGAATTAATGAAAGAAATGTCACAAATTGAACAATCATTAAAACCGAATGAAGTGATTTTAGTAATTGATGGGACATTAGGTCAACAAGCTTATTCCCAAGCAGAAGAATTTGCTAAAACCACAAAAATAGGAAGTATAATAGTCACTAAATTAGATGGAACTGCTAAAGGTGGTGGTGCTCTGTCAGCGTGTTCAGCAACAAATCAGCCTATAAGATTTATAGGTGTAGGCGAAAAAATAGACGATTTCGAAGAATTTGATTCAACATCCTTCGTTGGAACTTTATTAGGTATCCCTGATTTAGAGAGTTTAGTAAAAAGGGTTCAAGAAGCAGAGGTTGAAATGGATCCAGAAATGGCTAAAAGGATGATGCGGGGAAAGTTTACTCTTGATGATTTATATTATCAACTTAAATCAATAAAAAAAGTAGGCAAGATGAAACAAATTTTAGCAATGGTCGGAGGAGGTAATATTCCCGATGCTTTAAAAGATGACGCTGAGAGAAATTTAGAAAGATGGGAAGTTCTATTAAATTCAATGACAGCGGAAGAAAAAGAAAATCCAAAGATAATTAAAAAAGCAAGAAAACGTCGGATAGCAATAGGCAGTGGTACAAATTACTCTGTAATTAATCGAATGCTAGACCAATATAATCAAATGAAAAAATTTATGAAGCGATTTTTACAGTTACAAAAGAAAGGAAAAGGTTTTCCTGGAATGGGTAAAATAGATCCTTCTTTCTTTAGTAAATTAGGGAAAGATTTTAAGTTCTAAAAATTAATATACTATTTGATAAATTTGGTTGATTTTTTATTATTAATTGAAGATATTCCTTATTACTCTAAGAAAGATATCGACTTTGGATTAAATCCTCTTGAGATTTATAGATTAAGTTCATGTATAAGAGAAACTTTTTGTCTTTCTTATTCAATTAGAAAACAAAATAATTTGTTTTTACTTTTTTACAATAATATAAGTTTAATAAAATTTCAAGGAAATAAATTAAGATTTTTGGGTTCAGATGAAAGATCTCAAGCATTACTATTAAATAAAGCTATAAATAAACTTAATGAAATTAAAATTAATCATAAATGGAACAAATCTACTCCTGGAATTATTGTAAAAAAATTAGGAGATTTTCAAAAAGCTCTTCAATTTATCAAGGAAATTAGTCATAATAAAATCATAATAGTAAATGGTTATTGTGAAAACCATCTTTCATTAAATCATAAAGAATTTATAAATTTGAAGTCAATAAATGAATATCTTTATATTTTACCAATTTTTCACAATGAATCAAAAGCATCTGATTTTATTAGTTTAATGAAAATTGAAATTGATTTAAAATTTTTAATGCTTCCTAAAGTAAAAAGTATTGAAGATAAAATTTTATTTATTAATTTTATAATAGATCAACAACTCTTAACTTGATATGATTTTAAAAAACGCTAAAATTTATACAAATGGAGAATTCCAAAAAGGTATTCTATTAATTCAAGACGAAATTATTGATCTAATATTCTTTGAGCCATCTAGAAATAATTTAAATACGCTTAGGGATAAAAATGACGATGCCATTGAAATTGATTGTGGTCAAAGACTAGTTTTACCAGGTATCATTGATATTCATTCTCATTTAAGAGATATGGGGCAGAGCGATAAAGAAACGTTTAGAACTGGAACAAAAGCAGCAGCCTTTTCAGGTATTACAACAGCTTTCAATATGCCTAATACAATTCCCCCTGCCACAACTTCAGATCGCGTAAAAACTTGGATGAATAAAGCTAAGAACAATATTTATATTGATATAGGATTTATATCAGGCGTACCTGAAGGAATTAATGAGGAAGAAATAAAAAGAATTATTGAATTAGGAGTTATTGGCTTTAAAATCTATCCACTAAAACCATTAGCTAATAATGATTGGACTAATCAATCGAATATACAAAAATTAATTAAACTTTCTTCGAAACTACAATTTCCTATTTTTATTCATCCTGATTGGCCTTCTTCAAATATATATAAAGAGAAATTAAGCGACATTAATATACAAAAAGGAAATTTATTAAAAATTCATAACAAATTTCATCCAAATAAGAATGAAGCTAAATTTATTAGATTTATTTTAGATAACTGTTATGAAGTAATTAAAGAATGTAAATTACCTCCAGAAAAATACCCAATTATTCATTTTTGTCATGTTAGTTGTAAGGAAAGCATTAAAAAATTGAATAATTTTTACAATGGTTATGCTTCTATTATCACTTATGAAGTTACTCCCCATCATATATTATTAAATTATAATATTAAATTAGAAAACCCCGCTTATGGTAAGGTTCTACCTCCTTTAAGAAGTAAATCAAATTCCAAATTTTTATTTTATCAATTAAATAAAGGAGATATAAAGTTAATTGGAACTGATCATGCACCACATACAATTGAAGAAAAGTCTCACCCATTTTTTGAAGCCCCCTCTGGATTTCCTGGATTTGAAACTTATTTACCTTTATTGTTAGATAAAGTGTACCGGAATCGATTACAACTAAGAAGTTTCGTTCAGGCAGCGATGGAAAATCCTGCTAAAAGATTTAATTTGAAACGGAAAGGTTATATTAAAGAAAATTATTTTGCGGATTTAATCATTGTTGAAAAGAGCAAAGATTACCCTATTGATTCTCAGAAATTCCGAAGTAAAGCAAAATATTCTCCATTTGAAAACTCTGATCTCTCTAACCGACTAACTTCAGCTAAGATTTGGAAAGTGTTTTTAAGAGGTAAAGAGATCAATGTTACAAATAGTCATCCAACTGGTAGAATAGTTAGAATGTAAATTATATATGAAAATAGATATAATATTAATATAAAAAATGAAATTTAAAAAAAAAAATGTCAAAGGATGAGATTTTTAGTTTAGACGATGGTAAACAGTTGATAAAATTTGCAAGAGAAAATATTGAGTATTATTTAGTAAATAATAGAAGGATACCCATACCAGATGAAATTAAAAACAAATTTTCGGATAAATATGGAGCTTTTGTAACCTTGAATAGATATAATGTCTCGGGTAATCCATTAAGAGGCTGTATTGGCTATATTGAACCAACTTATCCTTTATATGATGTAATACATAAAGTTTCAATTAGTTCTGCTTTGGAAGATCCACGTTTTCCATCTGTTACGATTGAAGAAATGGAAATTATTGTAATCGAGCTTTCTATATTAACGCCTCCAGAATTGATTAAGGTAGATGATAACAAAGAATATCTTAACAAAATAGTCATTGGAAGAGATGGACTCATTGCAGAAAGAGGAATGAGGCGAGGTTTACTTTTACCTCAAGTACCTGTTGAACATGGGAGAAATTGGGATGTACAAACATTCTTAAGTCATACATGTAATAAAGCATGGTTACCAGATGATGCTTGGAAAGAAAAGAATACGAAAATTTATTCGTTTCAAGCAATTTTATTTGAGGAAAAAAAACCAAGAGGAGAAGTAGAAAGAAAATATCTAAAATCTTAATTAACTAAGAAAAAAGATCAAGGAAAATTATGGAAAATTTGATTTTAGTAGTTGATATCTCTTCAAATTCAGTTAAAATTGCCCTAGTATCTGAAGCTTTAATTTTAAATTCAGTAATAACCCAAACATTCAATGTTATCAATGAGGATATTGATGGTTTTGCTAAAAGAATTGATATGAATGAATTATGGAATAAAGTCTCAACTGGTATTCAGCTAATTTTACAGGATCATAGATCTAGGGAGTTTAATATTATTGGTATTTCTACCTGTGCCCAAAGGATAGCAACCGTATTTCTAGATAATCAAGGCAGAGAAATCTATGGAGGTCCAAACACGGATGTTCGAGGTATAGATGCAGGTTATATCATAGATGATAAATTTACAGAAAAAGAGTTATTTGAGATAACAGGCCATAGTCCTTCATTATTATTTTGCCTAGCTCGTCTATTATGGTTTAAAGAAGAGGATGAAGATAACTATAATAAAATTGATAAGGTATTGATGTTAGATGACTGGTTAATATACAAATTTTCGGGAGAATTTTGTACAGATTTGTCATCAGCGGCTGAATCCCAATTAATAGACATTAAGAAAGGTGAATGGAGTACTGAAATTATCCAAACTTTTGATTTTAACCCCGAATTTTTTCCTAACATTATAGAATCTGGATCTATAGTTGGTGAATTAAAAACTGAATTAATAAAGAGCTTTAATTTGAAACAAAAAGAAATACCTGTAATAAAGACGGGTGGAGATACGCAAGCATCCTTGTTAGGAATGGGCGTCATAGAAGAGGGAGACATAGGAATTAACTTAGGGACAACATCACCGCTTCAATTAGTAGTAAATAAACCAATTATTGATCCCTATCGCAATTATTGGACTTCATGTCATTTAGTTAATAATAAATGGTTAATTGAAGCTCATGCAGGTAATACTGGAGCAAGTTATAATTGGTTTAAAGAAGTTTTTTTAAAAGATATAACGGATGATACGGATGTTTTAATTGAATCATATTTGAGAAAAACTGAACCAGGAAATTTTTCAACTTATGCATATTTGGGACCTGAGAAAATGAATATTAAAGATCAAACATCTATTAAAAGAGGAGCTTTTATATTTCCACCACCTTATATGATATCAGAAAAATTACCAAAAATTGAAGATTTTGCTAGAAGTGTAATTGAAAATATTGCTTTTGGTATCTATGA
>JAEOSD010000078.1 GCA_016840545.1 Promethearchaeota archaeon | reverse complement strand
CAAATCGTAGTAAAGGATGGAGAAATTATGGCAGTGCCTATGGGAGCGTTAATACGGGCAGAGGGAAAAGTGAAAGAAAGTCTTATGGAAGATATGTTAGAGGATATAAAGCACAGTTGGAGAGACCATTATAGCATTAATTTCAACAATTATGCTGTTCAGGATGTATACGCTCCCAAAGAAAAGGTTGTTAGAAATTAATTTTTTTTGAAATTTCTATTATTTTCTTTTAGAAAACTTTTTAGTTCCATCACTTTATCTTTATTTCGAAATTTACTTTTTTTATTCCGTTTTCTTCCCATACTCTTTTATAAATCATTGTAAGAGTTGTAGTTCCACATTTTATGGGTTTAAATTTAAACATCTCTTTAGACGAGCTTCCAAATTTTTCAGTATTCATTTTAATAGATCGTTCTTTTAACTCTAGAATGTTGTTGTCAAATAAAGGAACCCAAGAATATCCTGTTGTTGGATTAGAATCTAATGTAATTGAAAACTCTTTCATATGAAAAGCTTCAATTATATTATCCCTGATTTCATTTACCATATGATTTAATAAAAGATATTATTTAAAATTCTATTGAGAATTTTTAAAAAAATTATAAAATTAAAAAGAAGTTAAAACCACTATCGATTTTCTAAAAAAAAATTTCTTAAAATAGTGATAGTTGTTTCTCTGATTCCTTTTTATTTCTTGTTTAATTTTTTATCTTCTACATCTATTCCCAATTCTATTAATTTTTTTCGAATATAATCACTTATATCATAAATACTTTTTTCCCTCAGCTTTGTCCTTGTTTCACTAAGAATCTCAATAAGGCTTTTGATGAGGTTATCTTTTTCATTGGCATCCCCGATTGGTATCATAAATCGCTTTTCCAAATTAGGAAAAATTCCAAAAATTTGATCAACAAAGTTTATGAATTGGAAAAATCTTTCTTTAAATCTTGTATTAATTTTTGTTCCTTCTTCAAGTATGCTCTTATTTATTTCTCTAAATAATGAAAATAATTCTGCTAATGCTATAGGAGTATCAAAATCATCATCCATGGCTTTAATTATCTTGTTTTCTGTTTCATTTATTCTGCCTATTAAATCTTTGATTAATTTACTTTCAGTATCTATCAAATCAACTCTATTAACTTTTTTGATAGTATTTATTAATCTGGTATAATTTTTTCTTGCTTGGTCCATAGTTTCTAAAGTATAATTTATTGAACTTCGATAGTGGCTAGATATAAGAAATAAACGAATCACCATCGGATCATACTTTTTTAAGAGATCAGCAACTAAAAAAAAATTCCCTAAACTTTTTGACATTTTTTCATCATTAATATTAACAAATCCATTATGTAGAAAGTAGTTTGCAAAAGGTTTTCCTGTATATGCTTCTGATTGGGCGATTTCATTTCGATGATGTGGAAACTTTAAATCTTGACCCCCTCCATGAATATCAATAGTTTCGCCTAAGAAGTGTAAAGCCATTGAAGAGCACTCAATATGCCAACCAGGTCTCCCTTTACTCCATGGACTTTCCCAAAAAGGTTCTCCTTCTTTCATCTTTTTCCATAATGCAAAATCTCTAGGATCAAGCTTATCTTCTCCATACTTAGTATCTTGATCTCCTAAATAATCCTCCTCCTCTTCTTGAATTATATCTTCTTTAATATTTTGTAAAATTGTATCATATTTTGGAAAAGTTTTAACTGAAAAATATACAGATCCGTTCTTTTCATATGCATATCCTTTTTTAATTAATTCCTTTATAAAATCAATCATAAAAGGAATAATTTCAGTAGCACGTGGGTTTTTTGTAACCTCCTCAACATTTAAAGCCTTCATAATTTCTTCATATTCGTGAATATATTTCTCACTCAATTCCCTAATGTCGACATTCAGTTCATTCGCTCGCTTAATTATTTTGTCATCGATATCAGTATAATTTTTGATTAGATTAACATTGTATTTTTTAAACTTAAGATATCTGTGAATTATGTCAAAAGCAATAGCTGATTTAGCATGCCCAAGATGTGGACTATCATATACAGTAGGGCCACAAACATACATTTTTACTTCATTTTCTTCAATAGGCTTAAATTCTTCTTTTTTAAAAGACAGACTATTATAAATTTTCATAATTTTCACCAAAAAGAGCATATAAAAGAGCCAGCGATGGGAATTGCACCCATGAATAATGGCTCTGCAGGCCACCTCCTTAACTGCTCGGATACGCTGGCTAATTACACATAATTTTACAAATGTTTTTGATAATTTAATTTCAATAATTTCTCAATATTAGAGAATTATATTAATTAATATTTCAATTAATCTAAAAATTTATGGTTTATAATATGAAAAGACTTCTTTATTAAATTTATAATTTAGTATAAATTCATGCTTCTTCGTTCTGATTTATACATTTGCCACAGCAGCGACCATCTTTGGTGGCACCACATTTATCAAAATTAAAGTTAAAATTTAGCACAAAATCCTCAATTATCTCAGTAATCACATCTATGTACACAGATAATACATTAGGATTTTTTCTAAAATGTCGATTAACTATATGATCTAAGTGTTTTAACTTGGGACTAGTCATTAATACACTTAGATTGGAAGATCCACTTAATCTAAATACATTTAGCATATATGGGCATTTTTTAACTAATTTTATAATTTCAGAAGGATTTAATGTTTGAATCTCAACTCTCGCAAGAATTAAATCAGTTGTCTTAACATTAATGCCCGCTTGAAATTTTAAAATTCCAAGTTCTTCTAACTTTCTTATACGCATGCCAATTGTTGGTTGGCTTCTATTAACTTGTTTTGCTATTTCTGTATGAGTAAGAGTTGGTTCTTTTTGGATTAATTGAATAATATTTCTATCAATTTCATCAATATCAAATAACTCACTGGCCATTTAAAATCACTATTTAATTCATTATCTATAATAATAGATATGTCGATATGTTCATATTTAAATATTTCGGTTTCTATACAAATAATGACCATAAATAAATTATAAGAAAAATATTAAAAAATTAACAAAGAACATTATTTTCAATAATCAAGAAGAATATATTGAAATGGAATCAAAAAACAATCATTTATTAAAATTTTTAAAAGTATTATGTGATGATACACGCTTAGCCATCTTAAATAATTTAAAAGAGAGCGAAAAAAATAATGAAGAACTTCAAAACTTACTAAAAAAGAGTCAATCAACTATATCACATCAATTAAACATATTGATTGATAATAATTTAGTAGATTTCGTAGTTAAAGAAAATTATAAGTATTATAAAGTAAAAAATCAAGCTATTTTCAAATTATTGTCTCGAATAGAGAGATTCATTGAAAAAACCACTAGTGAAGATTTTAGGGAAAGACAAAAAAGAGAACTTTATGATATTTTAACTTAATTTTCTTAAAAGGGAATTAGGGTAAATGTAATGCCTGAGAGTAAAATAAATAATAATACCACAAAAAAGATTATCTTTATAGGGTTAGATAATGGTGGAAAAACCTCAATAGTTTTAAGTTTAAAAGGCCAAAACTTAATGTCGTTAAAATCTTCAAACCCTACAAGAGGAATCGAAACATCTAGTTTGAATATTAAGGATGAAAAATTCAATATTTGGGACTTCGGAGGACAAGAGCAATATAGAAATATCCATTTAGAAGATTTTAAAAATAATTTCCAAGAAACTGATAAAATTATATATGTTATTGATATACAAGATCAAGAAAGATATAGTTTAGCATTAGACTATTTAATGCTAATTATAAAAAAATTAGGAAATCAAATTGATAAAATTAAATTTTCTGTTTTTTTACATAAAACTGATCCCAATTTAAAAAAAACTCTTCCTGATTTAACTGACGAGATAATAGAAGATTTAATAACCAGGATAAAAGAGGTTATTCCTTCAAGTTTTTGGGATGAAATTTTTAAAACTTCAATCTATACTGTTTTTGAAAGAACAACTATTTAAAAATTAAATATAACCTAATTTTTTTCATTTAGATTATAAATCTTATAAATAACTATAATTTAATTAGAATAGTTATGAGCAATCAACTAAAGAAAAAGAAAAATTACATTGAATACTACATTTTCGCTTTAATCTTATTTTTTACATATTTAACGAGTTTCTATAATTATTTACTTTTTCATACTCTTGCAGAATTATTTAGCATTATAATAGGTGTTAGTATATTTATTATATTCTGGAATTCAAAAAATTATATTGATAATAGTTTTTTTCTAATTATAGGGATATCGTTTGTTTTTATAGGATTTATAGATTTAATTCATTCTTTAGCCTATACTGATATGAATATTTTTATTGGATATGATACAAATCTTCCTGCACAGTTATGGATTACAGCAAGATATCTACAATCAATCTCATTTTTAGTAGCTTCATTAATAGTCAAAAAAAAAGTTAACGTAAAAAAATTTCTTATTGGGTATTCCCTATTTACAGCTTTAGTTATTATTTTAATTTTCTTAAGATTATATCCAGATTGTTTTATTGAAGGATCAGGATTAACTGATTTTAAAATAATAAGTGAATATATTATTGACATAATTTTGGGAATAACGATTTATGTAATGTTCAGAAATCGGTTATTATTTGAAAAAAAAATTTTCAATATTTTAACCTTTTCAATTATTTTAACTATGGCTTCTGAATTAGCATTTACTTTTTATACTGATCCGTTTGGTTTACCGAATTTGATTGGTCATCTTTTTAAAGTTGTAGCTTTTTATTTATTATATAAAGCTATTATAAACATTGGTTTAGAAAATCCTATTGGCCTGATATTCAGGAGATTAAAAGAAAGTGAAAAACAGTTACGTTTTAAAACAAAAGATTTGGAGCAAATTAATGTATTTCTTCAAGAGGCAGAGCTACGATATCGCACCACCTTTGAACAATTTCCAGATGGAATAATGATAATAGATCCCGAAAGACTAAAAGCGATTGAATTTAATGATTTTATGTGTGAGCTTTTAGGTTATTCAAGAAAAAAATTTGCAACGATGAAAATAAATGATTATGAAGCAATTGAAGATGAAAAAATTACAAAATCTCATATCCAGAGAGTTTTTAGGTATGGTAGAGATGATTTTGAAACCAAATTTAGAACTAAACACGGAGATATTAAGGATATATATGTATCAGCTAAAGTGATTAAATTAGGAGGTGGAAAGTATATTCAATCAATTTGTAGAGATATAACTGAAAGTAAAAAAATTCAGCAGCAGATTGAGGAGGAAAGAGAAAAGTATTCTGATTTAATTACAAATATCCCTAATGTTGTTTATTCCATTTTGCCTAATGAAACAGGAACCATCATTTTTTTATCAAAACGATGGAAAGAATGGACTGGTATACACCCAGAGGAACATTATAAAGACCCAGATGCGTGGTTAAAAACATTACACCCAGATGATAGGGACCAAACTAAAAATAAATTTAATGAAGCAATCGGGCAAAAGAAAGCCTATGATCTTGAATACAGGGTCATTCATAGGGATACTGATGAGATTTTTTATTTGAGAGATCAGGGGGTTCCTATTGTTGATAGTACTGATAAGATAATTAGATATGATGGAATTATTTCAAATATTACAGAACGGAAAAAAGCTGAAGAAAAATTAGAGCAGTTTGTATCTACTGTTTCTCATGAATTAAAAAATCCAATTGCTGTTTTGCTTATGTCATTGAATTATGTAACTAAGCATAGAGAAGAAATCACTACAGAACAAGAAAATAAATTAAGGGATGGAATTATGCGAAATGTTAACTTACTTAATGAATTAGTAAATGATCTCTTAACATTATCTAGAATGGATGAGAAAAAAATGATCTTAGATTGGAAAAAATATTCTCCTCTAGAAATCATTAATGACAACCTTAATTTAATGGAACCAAACCTTAAATCAATAAATATTTCTATTGACTTGGATATAAATGAAGATATTATTTTATATGGTGATATTGCTCGTATTAATCAAATCTTTAGGATCCTTATTGATAATGCTTGGAAATATTCAAAAGTAGGATCCAACATTACTATTAAAGCAATAGATCATTATTCAGGTAAATATAATTCAGAAGGAATTGATGGGACTCTATTTCAATTTATCGATTCGGGGATTGGAATCCATCCAAAAGACTTGCCTTTCGTTTTTGATAGATTTTTTAGAGCTAGTACAGTTTCTCAGATTCCTGGAACAGGTTTAGGTTTGACAATAGCAAAAGAATTGATTGAACTTCATCGAGGAAAAATATTTGTAGAAAGCGAATATGGAAAAGGAACGACTTTTTTAGTATTTCTCCCAAAAGTTCAAATAAAATAATCCAAAAGAATTAAATAATCATTCAATAAATATTAAAATAAAGCTATTAAATATAATAAAGGGCATAATTTTGAAACCTCTAATTTTATTTGTAGAGGATAATGCTGATCTCCTATATGCTATTAAATTGAATTTAGAATCAAATAATTTTAAGGTTATCACAGCAAAAAACGGAAAAAATGCTCTTAACATTCTTTCGAACCTAGATGAAGTACCAGAGGTTATCATAAGCGATATTATGATGCCTGAAATGGATGGTTATGAGTTTTTCACTGAGGTTTCAAAAATTCCTAAAGTCAATCAAGTTCCATTTATTTTTCTTACTGCTAAATCATCTCCCGAGGATATCCGCTTTGGTAAAATGCTAGGCGTGGATGATTATTTAACTAAGCCGTTTAATGAAAAGGATCTATTAGCTGTTATTTCTGGAAAAATAAAGAGAAATAAAAATATTAAATCAATCACAGAAAAAATGGATACATTTTTTTCTTCTTTTGATATAGAAATCGAACCATCCGTTTTACCTGATGATATAGAAAAAATCATTATAATTTTGATGTTTTGGGATGATAAATACGGTCCGAAATTAATAAATCACTATCCTAAGTACAGCAATCTCTCATTTCAGGATATCGGCACTCAGCTTTTTCAAGCAACTTTATTTATTTATGGGCATGGGAAAATTACAAATGCAGAGGGAATTCTTTTAAACCTTAAAAATATTAAGATGTCCGGATACGCTTATTTTAATTCTTATCCTGATGAAAGTGAGAGATATGGTCAAAAACAATATATGCTAGCAACAATAGCGCCTAATATAAATTATTTTCACTCTTTAAAAATTAAGGAATTATTTAATTTGGCTTCAAATAAAATTGATAGTAAAAAGAAAGTCGACCTGAAAATAGTTTGGAAAGAAGTATCTGATATATTAACTGCAAGTGTAATTCCTATTAGTTCTTAAGTCGAATTGGAATCTATCTAGTCAAATAAATCAGTAGATAGATAACGTTCTCCTGTATCACAGACTATAAAAACTATATTTTCCCCTTCTATGAATTCCTTAGAAACTACATAAAGAGTTGCCCATGCGATTGCTCCAGAGCTTATTCCGGCAAAAATCCCTTCTAATCGGGCTAATTTTCGAGCAGTTTTAATTGCATCATCATAATCAACCTGAATAACTTTATCATAAATATCAGTATTTAATACATCAGGAATAAATCCTGCACCGATACCTTGAATTTTATGAGAGCCTGGGCTACCTCCTGATAAAACAGGGGAATTCTTAGGTTCAACTGCAAAAACTTTAATCCGTTCACCAACTGTCTTTTTAAGAATTTCACCAACCCCAGTAATTGTACCCCCTGTACCTACTCCTGCTACAAAAGCATCTATTCTACCATCCAAATCATTAAAAATTTCTTTAGCGGTTGTTTGGCGATGGATTTCTGGATTTGCGAGATTTTTAAATTGTTGTGGAATAAAAATTTTATCTTTTTCTTTTGAAATTTCCTCAGCTTTATCAATTGCTGCTTTCATTCCCTCTTCTTTTGGAGTTAAGACTACATCTGCCCCATAAGCTTTCAATATTTTTCTACGCTCAATTGAAACACTTTCTGGCATAGTTAAAATCAAAGAATATCCCTTTGCAGCACAAATAAGGGCCAAACCAATCCCGGTATTTCCAGAGGTTGGTTCGACAATAATTGTATCCTTATCAATTAATCCATTTTCTTCAGCAGTTTGTATCATTGCCATTCCAATTCTATCTTTAACACTTCCTCCAGGATTAAAATATTCTAATTTCGCATAGATGTTAGGTTTAGGGCTAATATCTTCCACTATTCGATTTAATTTAACTAAAGGGGTTTTTCCAATAGTCTCAATTATATTATTATACGTATTTCCCATATTATATTCACCTTTATTTTCAATTAAATTCCTCCACCATATTTGCCATATTGAATTTCTATATCATTATTGCTTTCATCTGGTTTGATTAACAATTTACCTTCTAATTCTCTTATTCTTTTTTCTAAACTTGAAATTGCTATTGATATGGGATCTGGTAAATCTCCATGCCTAAGATCAATTTTTTCAATTTTCTCACCTATTCTTGAGATAATTTTCCCAGGCACGCCTACTACAACCGAATTAGGTGGAACATCATCAATAACTACTGAATTTGCTCCAATTTTTACATTATCTCCCACAATTATTGGCCCTAATATTTTTGCTCCGGTTCCTATTACAACATTGTTCCCTATAGTAGGATGTCTCTTTTTTTGATTTAAAGTTGTTCCCCCTAATACTACACCTGCATAAATAGTAACATTATCACCAATTGTGGCAGTTTCACCAATTACAACACCAGCTCCATGATCTATAAAAAAGTCGCTTCCTATATCCGCACCTGGATGGATCTCTATGGCAGTCGTTCCTCTTGCGATATCAGAAATATATCTAGGGATAAAAGGCATATTAAGTTCATAGAAGAAATGTGCTATTCGATATAACAAAACTGCTTTTATTCCAGGGTAACTAGTAAGAACTTCTAGAATAGTACGAGCTGCTGGATCTTTAGTAAAAGCAGCATTTACATCAGAAACAAAGAAGTTAAGAATTTTTTGTAAACATCTATCCACTTCTTCATGATCTAAATCTGAA
The DNA here is from genome assembly GCA_016840545.1 of Promethearchaeota archaeon. Lineage (GTDB taxonomy): Archaea > Asgardarchaeota > Lokiarchaeia > Sigyniarchaeales > SOKP01 > SOKP01. The sequence continues at coordinate 5,283 of JAEOSD010000078.1, read as the reverse complement.
GTCTTAAAATCCAATTTTAACATACATTCTGTACAATAATTATAACTTTCTTCAGTTTTACTGCTTATACTTTTCCCACAGCTTAAACATCTAAGGAAATCATCCATTTGCATAGTTGATCATTTTATATCTTTTTTGGAAAATATGATTTATACTTATTAAAGAACTAGGACTATATTATCATATAATTTTTGGTTATAGTTCATAAATAAATAAGAAGTGTTAATTATATGACTATTGATTGGGAGAATATTAGAACAACACAATTTCCAGCTCTGAAAAATCTTACATATATTATGGCTGGTTCTGCTTCTCCATTAAGTGAAGCAGCATATAATAATGGTATTAATTATTTTAAGGATATGTTATACTTTGGAGATATTCACTTTGATACTTTTTGTGAAAAAATAGAAAAAGTAAGAGGAATTATTGCAGAATATATCAATGCTAAACCGTATGAGATAGCTTTCTTACCAAATACGTCTTCGGGAATGAATATTATCGCTAGATTTATAAATATAGGTGAGATTTTGTATCCTTCAATCGAGTTTCCGGCATCTATTCATATATTCAAAAGATTAGGGTTTCCTAATAGAAAAATAAATGATCAGAATCATTGTTATGTCATTGAAGATTTTAAAAGTAGCCTTTCAGATAGAACTAAATATATAATACACAGTCATGTTCAATCACTTACTGGTTTTAGACAAAATCTTGAAAAATTGGGAGAATTCTGTAAAAAATATGAACTTCTCAATATAATTAACGCTACACAATCCTTTTGCTCCTTTGAAATCGATGTAAAAAAACAAAATATAGATATACTTGTTAGTAATGCTTTAAAATGGGGAGCATGTGGTTATGGGGCTGGATTTTTATATATGGATAGCAACTTACTTAGTGACAAAGAAATTCCTTTTTCAAGTTGGTTGAGTGTTGAAAATCCTTTTTCTCTTAATAATGAAAATATAGAAGTCATAAATAAAACAAAATATATGGATACTTTTGGAGGGTGTCCAAATTTTGCAGCTCTTTTATCTTTAAAAGGCAGTTTGGATTTAATTAAAACTCAGATTGGAAATGGAAACATAAAAACTGGGATTAAAAGAATTCAAGAACGAATCATTCATTTGACAAATATCTTTGTAGAAGAAGTAAAAGAATTTAACTTAAAAATTATTACACCTTTAGATCCTGAATTTAGATCAGGTATAATTACTATCCAACATGATAGAGCGGAGGAGATATACAGCTCTTTTATCAAAAACAACATTTATGTCACTTTAAAGAGATATCCTAATTTAGAAAAAGATACTCTTCTTAGGTTCGCATTTAATTACTACAATAATGAAAATGATATTAAAAAAGTAATAAAAACACTCAAATTATTAAAAATATGAAGATTTAAAACTAGAACATACGTAATTCATTTTTTATTTAAACTTTACTTGAAGTTCATTATTATAATCTATAATTTGAATAATAATATTTTAATTGTAATATTAAATATTAAATAAGGATATTTGTTATAAAAAGACACGTGGTAATAATATGGAATTAGGGTATAGTGGGAATGTTTTAAGGGTTAATCTTTCAAGTGATAAAATCTCAATTGAACGTCCAGATGAAATTTTTTATAGGAAGTATATAGGAGGAGAAGGATTTATTGCATATTATCTCCTTAAAGAAGTGCCTAAGGGTGTAAATCCCCTTGATTATAGAAATAATTTAATTTTCGCTAATGGTCCTTTAACTGGAACTAATATTCCTGGTACAGGAAGAAATAGTATAGGTGCAAAATCGCCATTGACTGGCGGATTTGGAGAATCTGAAGTAGGCGGATATTGGGGAGCTGAGTTGAAGCATGCTGGATTTGATGCGGTGATAGTTGAAGGAAAAGCTAATAAACCAGTATATCTCTCCATCCAAGATAAGGAAATTGAAATTAGAGATGCCAGTCACTTATGGGGAAAATCTACTGGAGAGGCACATAAAGATATCCTTCAAGAACTGGATGATAAATATATCCGTGTAGCTTGCATTGGTGTTGCTGCTGAAAATTTAGTAAAATTTGCGTGTATCATTAATGATTATAGAAATGCAGCAGGACGAACAGGAATGGGAGCTGTTATGGGTTCAAAAAATTTAAAGGCGATAGCTGTAAGAGGACATAATAAACCAAAAATAAATAATAAAGAAAACTTACGGGCAATTTTAAAAGAGAGTTATGAAACATTTAAAGGATATAGCCAATTTTTTGCTTTTGGAACTGGAGGAAATCGAATGGAAGAATTTGCATTATCAGGTAATCTTCCTACGAGAAATTTTAGGGATGGAGAATTTAAATACGCAAAAGAAATAGATCCTGCTATTATTAGTGAACAAATTAAATTAGGAAGAGAAACTTGTTATGCTTGTCCTATTCGATGCAAAAAAGTTGTAAACATTTCTAATCCAATTAATATTGATCCTTTATATGGGGGTCCAGAATATGAAACTCTCGCTGCATTTGGTTCTAATTGTGGTATAAATGATATAGTAGCAATATCCAAAGCAAATGAAATCTGTAATAAAACTTCATTGGATACGATTTCAGCAGGAGTAGCTATTAGTTTTGCAATGGAATGTTATGAAAATAAAATATTAACTGACGAAGATACTAATGGATTAAAACTAAATTTTGGCAACAGTCAAGGTATGTTATCTTTATTAGAAAAGATTGTAAATCGTGAAGGATTAGGTGATATTCTTGCTGAAGGTGTTAAAAGAGCTGCTGAGAAAATTGGAAAAAACTCCCAAAAGTTTGCAATTCATGTAAAAGGTCAAGAAATTCCCATGCATGAACCACGTCTAAAGCAAGGAATGGGTATTGGTTATGCGTTATCACCAACTGGTGCTGAACATATGGCTAATCTACATGATACAGCAATAGCTAACAAGGAGCGAATAAAAAACTTTGCTTCTTTTAATATATTCGACGCACTTGCTTTAGATGATTTAAGTGCTAAAAAAGTCAAATCAGTAATATCTTTTACTAATTGGCGTGTCGTTGAAAATTCTCTCCTTTTTTGCTTCTTTAGTCCATATACAATGAATCAAGAAAATTACCTATTAAAGATTGTTACGGGTTGGGATACATCTACTTGGGAATTAATGAAATATGGAGAGAGAATAACAACTATGGCTAGAGCTTTTAATATACGAGAAGGATTTAATAAAAATGATGATTGGTTACCAGAGAGATTCTTTGAGCCGCATACAACAGGTGCATTAGCAGAAAAGCCAATAAATTCAGACAAATTTAAGAATGCTAGAGATATTTATTATAAAATGATGGGATGGACAGAAGATGGCATACCAACTAAGATGAAGCTTGAAGAACTAGACATCGAATGGGTAAAAACCTAATATATTTATCTCTTAAGCTTTATATAAGCCAATAATTTCAGCTGATTCTAATGTATGTTCTTTAACTTTACTAATAAAATTATTTTTGGTTATACCTTCTAGATTCTCAATATCCAGAGCATAAATTCTAAAGATATATCTATGGGTTCCACTAGGGGGAGCTGGCCCACCATAACCAACTTTCCCATAGTCATTTTTAACTTCAACTCCAGGAACAGGCCCTCCTTGAGGAATCTCAGTTGTATTTGCAGATATATTATGCACTAACCAATGTATCCAATCCCCTACAGGGGCATCAGGGTCATTACATGAAATTGCAAAACTTTTTGTTTCACTTGGAATATTTTCCCATTTTAAATGAGGAGAAATATTCCCTCCACGATAAGAAAATTTTTTATCCATTAACTCATTGTGTTGAAAACCATCACTTAATAGTTTCATAAGACTAAATTATACCAATTTTATATATAACTATTACGATAAATCCAAAGATTATACTAATATATAAATAGACGTGCCTTTACTTCACTTATAGAGGTATATAAAATCATATTTACAGAAGAGTAGTATAGCAAAACTTACGTTATCTAAGGTATACTTCATGATCATTGATGAGAAAGATATTGAGAATCTTGAAACACAACTACAGCTTTTTATGGATACGGTAGATGATTTAATATTCATTGTCGAGACATCAGATGAATTGAGATTAGAGTATGTTAATAACTGCACTTTTCTATATAAATTAGGATATTCTTCTGTTGATTTAATAGGAGAACCATTTTTTAGTATTATCCCTCCAGAGGATATTAAGAAGGCTATAAAAGTCTTAAAGAAAGGAGCAGAGTTCTCTGATCATATTCAAGAGATTAGAGTCAAGAATTCTAAAGGAGTGCTAGTATGGGTCGAAATAAAGTCAAAAAAGTTTAAGCTAGAAGATAATTCTAAGAAATATTTTGTAATTTTAAAGGATATTTCAAGAAGAAAAACTTTAGAAGATAAATTAAGAATTAATGAAGAACGATTTAAAAAGATCACAGAAACTATTCCAGAGATAAGATTTTGGAAGCTCTTTAATCCAAAAAAATATGAAGAAGCCCTCCAAAGTTCCTATGAAATGCTGGAAATGGTAATGGAAAATATCCCGCAATATATTTTTTGGAAAGACACAGATTTGAATTATCAAGGGTGTAACGATAATTATGCTAAGCTAGTAGGAATTGATGATCCTGAGAATATAATTAATAAAAAAGATAAGGATCTTCCTTGGACTCCGAAAGAAATAATAGAAATTCAATTGCAAGAAAAAGAGATCATAAAATCTGAAAAACCTGAATTTCATATTATTAATTCTTGGATTTTAAAGGATGGAAAAGAAGTTTGGTTAGATATAAATAGAATACCTTTATATGATTCAGAAGGAAAGGTTGTTGGAATTTTAGTTACATCTGAAGATGTCACTGAAAGAATTCTAGCAGAGCATAACTTAAAAGAATCGGAAGAAAAATATCGTCATCTAATTGAAAGTTCACCCTATTCAATTTTAGTTTTTAATATAAAAGGAATAATAATCGATATTAATTCTACTACTGAAAAACTATTTGGATATAAAAAAGAGGAGATAATTGGAAGATCTTATGAAGAGCTTCCCCTATATCCTCCTGAAATCTTTTCTATTATGAATAAAAAATTTCTTAAATTATACAAAGGAGAAGAAATTGAACCAACTGATCTTCAAGTCTATAGAAAAGATGGAAAGATGGCGTGGGTAAAAGCAGAATTAACATTGATTAAATTTGGGAAAAAAAATTATTTCCAAGCGATCGCTCAAGATATAACAGATAAGAAAGAAACAGAAGCAAAATACCGTGATCT
>JAEOSD010000077.1 GCA_016840545.1 Promethearchaeota archaeon | reverse complement strand
ATTCATTTGGAATTATTATAGTCTTATCTGGGTGTTTAATCACGGTTTTTGGAACTATGCTTTCATAATTAAATCTTGCTTTTAGGCAAGTAAGTTCCTCATCGTAGTTTTCACATTTAGAGCAACAGAATCCTGGAGAATTTATATACCCCACTATTGAACATTGATAATAATTATCACACTTGCATGAATTACACAAACTTCTTCACTTCCTATTAGTATTTTTTAAAATGTGAAAAATTTTCTTTTTCACTAATGATCATATTAGATAAACTAGTATTTAAATGTTGATCATTTTATCCATTTCCGTTTGAATATATGATCAATATAAGGCAATAAATCGCAAAACGATATTATAGAAATCAATAATACTCCATTATGGAAAAAAGTCAAAATATATATGATCTAAATCATACATGATAACGAAAAAATGATCTATAATGTTAATAATTCTACATTTTGCATAAAATCAAATAAAAAAATCACATTTTTTTTAAAAAAAAAGATCAAAGGGGATCAATAATTTTGAATATTAAAAGCAATCTAAATAAAAGATATTATTTCCCGACATCATTAATCAGTTTTTAGTTGAAATCCAATCAAAATAATTAAATCCTCTATTATTTGAGAGTTTAAAATAAAAGATTTTGGATTATCGATTTGGTCATATTTAAATAATATTTTTTTTTACAGTTTAGTGAAAATGTTAAAGGAGGTATTATATTGGATTTTTTAATATATATGATTCATAAATTCTTGTGGAGATTAAAGTCAGTATTTGGTCATCTTTTTCATGAAGAAACGAAAGAATTAGATAAAGATAGCAAATAAGTTTAATTAATGATTTTATTGGGTTTTAAATAATTTTATAATGAAATAGAGCGATCACAAATTTTCTACCTAACCATTTTTGGTTGCTTCTTTGGAGTTGGATTTCAGGGAATATGTGGCACTTCACATATCCCTCTCATTTTTCCTTTTAAAAATTAAAAGTGCGAACTACAAAAGGTTTAATAAAGCAACAAAAATTAAAAATTTCCCATACTCACTACTTTTTAAATTCACTTAAGCAATAATTTGATTATTAAATCATGTATATTGCCATTAAAGTGATGAAAGGAGTGAGTAATTATAATAACTCAATCAGATTTTGAAATTGAAAGCAGTTTATTAACTTGTCCATTTTCTTACTCGTGTAACCTTCCTAAATCCCAAACTTTGTGCAATTTTCCTGATTATAAAATATGTCCAGATTATCAAATTAAACTACAAAAATTGAAATCGACTGCTAAAATGTTGCATTAAGCATGATAAAGCAATAATTTAATAAAAAAAGAAATGGAAAAAAATATTTTATAGTTCTTCTTCAATCATTAGTTCATCTAGAGTAATATTAACATCTAATTCAGCGGATTTTATTTTCTTTACTATTTTTCTTAAACCGTAATCGTTTAATATTAACTCTATGAAATTTTTATATAGGCCTTCGATATTCTCTTTGCCAGCCTCTAAGTAAACTGGGTCATCTGGGATGCAGATATTGAGGATATCATAAAGGCCTTTAATTGAATCTTTAATCTTTTTAAAATTTTCTTCCGCTCTATCAACCATTTCATTTGTAAAATTTGTATATGCCATTTTTTTTAATCACCTAAATAAAAATAATGAATGAAGATATTTAAATGGTGATCAATTTTACCAATTATGTGATCATGATCCCATAATAATGAGAGCAAATCCGATCAGCTTTCTCACCTAAAATGGCGACTGAATGTAAATAAATAATAAAAAAATAAGATATTGATTCACTGAAATATTAACTATTACTAAAAAAGGTAGTGAATTCTGATCATTACTTATGAAAAACAAAAATCATTTTGAAAAAATTATTACTGTCTATCACTTAAAATAAGTTTATGATTGAAATCTAATAAAAATAGCAAAAGGGAAAGTGTAAATCAATATATGATCGAAATTAAAAAAAAAGTAGTGAATTTTTAGCGAATCTAATCATATTTGTTTTACAAATTTTTATGCAATTTAATTAAAATTACCCCAAATTAATTAAGATCGCAAATCTTATTAGATTCTCTTTATAACTTTTACAATATTTTTTCTGATGAAGTTTACAAAATTCATTATGAGAAAAAAAGAGATACTTATACATATTCTATAGTAGCAGGGGGTTTAGGAGTAATATCTATATAAATGTTTTTAGCTTCGGGAATTTCCTTTAGCAATATCTTCAATTTTTCTATTAATTCAAATGGTAAATTTGTAATAGTTGCTGTTCTTGCATCTTTACTATTTACAGATCTTATTATTACATCATATTCACCTATTTTATCAGTTTCAAGCTCATAAAGTAATCTAGAATAGCCTTTTAATTGAGATGCCAAACCAATAAGTTTTGAATAATCCCATTTTCCTTTAACACATAAAGGGATATCATATGTTCTTTCTCCATTAACTATTCCAGTAACTTTTCTATTAAGAACATCTTCACTTATAGCAGCAAATGCTTGAAAAGGTTCTTGTTCTCCCTTTTCGTTTATTATCATTGGTTTATTGTATTTCTCGATATAGTAATCATCTACATTACTTTCTACGATATCATGCACTTTTTTTTCAAAAGCTAAATTTTCATTTGTCACAGGTCCTATAATTCTTGCTGATAACGCTGGACCCGGAAAAGCTTTTCTATATACTAATTCTTGAGGCATCTTTAAATATTCAAGAATCTTCCTAATCTCATATTTGTTAAGGCTTGCTACTGGCTGAATTGTTGCCTCTACCTCATATTCAATTTCTACATTATGTTGGCTTTTTACAAATCCTTGGATATTTTTTTCTTTTAAATTTATTTCCTCCTCAAGTGACATGGTTTCTTTTAAATCTGAGATTTTAACACCAAAACTTTCTTCAATATCGGGTAAGATGGTTCCGTCAGCAAGTAGATCACACTTTTCCTCCTTAATTGCATTACTAATTGTATCAGAATATGCATTTTTGAATAGTTTCCGCTTGTTTTCAGCATCACCCTCTCCAAAAATTTTTGGTAAAAATTTTTCGCGAATATCAATAATAATGAGTTCTGGAAACAATTTTTTTAGATATTCTCGTTCCTCTTTCCCTCTAATTATTCTCATAAGGCCGTGGTCAATAAATACAGGAAGTGCATCAACTCTAGCTTCCTTTAACAGAAGATATACACAAGAACTATCCACTCCACCAGAAAGTGCACAAAATACCTTTTTATTTTTAACATATTTCTGAAGAAATTTTACAGCAGTCCGAACATACTTTTCTGGCTCACGTGGAGGATCAATTAATCGATGGTTTAACATAGCTTATAATTATATAATCAATAAAATAAGTAGTTTTATTAATTAGTTATGAATTTAAAACCCTCTAAGAATTATAAAATTTCGTAAAGTAAAAATTTAGAATTAGAAAAAAAACTAATTATTTCTTATTTTTCTCATAATAGCGTTGATGGTATTCTTCAGCTTTATAAAATTCTGAAGCAGGTGTGATCTCAGTTACTATAGGTTTTTTATATCTACCAGACTTATCGAGCTTTTCTTTTAATTTTAAAGCTCTTTCTTTTTGTTCTTCACTATGATAAAATACAACTGATCGATATTGAGTACCAATATCCCAACCTTGGCGATTAAGAGTTGTAGGATTATGAATATTCCAAAAGACTTCTAATAATTCCTCATAAGATACAATTGAAGGATCATAGGTAACTTGGACAACCTCAGCATGACCTGTTTTATCTGTGCAAACATCTTTATAAGTTGGATTTTTCGTTTTACCTCCAGAATACCCAACAACAGCCTCTATGACACCCTTAATCTTCCTAAATCTTGCTTCTACACCCCAGAAGCAACCCGCACCAAATGTAGCTTTTTCCATTTTTCTAAAATATATAAGAAAAAGTGAACATAAAAGAGTATTGGTAATTTCTCATAAACTAAAAAAAAGATTTGCTAATAATTCTATAGCCAAAAATCAAAATGTTTAATAAAAAATTTGGAGTAAAAAGAATAATGCAAAAATAGATTATTTTTTTATTTCTTTTTCTCTTAATTCCCGATGAAGTATTTTTCCAACAATAGTTTTAGGTATTTCATCGATAAATTCCACAAATCGGGGGTATTTCTCAAAACCCATGTTTTTCTTTGACCAATCAATAATGTCTTGTTCTGAAACCTTCCCCTTAAATTCATCTTTTAACACGATAAAGGATTTTATATTCTCATTTCCTTCTTTGTCAGTAATTCCAACGACAGCACAATCTTCAATAGTATCATTATAAAATAGCAAATCTTCAACTTCTGTAGGATAAACTGAATGTCCCTTATATTTAATCATATCTTTTAATCGTTCTTTTATCAATATTCGACCATCATCATTCATTAATGCCATATCCCCTGTTCTTAACCATCCATTAATAATTGTATTTTTTGTTTCTTCAGGTCTTTTATAGTATCCTTTCATCATTTGTGGACCCCTAACCCACAATTCCCCAACTTCATTTAAACCAAGAATTTTGCCAGCTTCATTAACTATTTTAACTTCTGTATTTGGTAAAGGCATTCCCGCAGTTCCTGATTTGAAGTTATCATCAAATGTATTTGCAGTTACAGCAGGAGACATTTCAGTTAAACCATAAACCTCTCTAACCTTAGCTCCGGATAATTTTTCAAACTTCTTTCTTACATCATCTGGTAAAGGTGCAGCTCCACTAAAGCAATATCGAATACTGGATAAATCATGTTTTTCTATACCCTCATAATTATTTATATTGTTATATAAAGGAGCAATGCCTGGAAAAACAGTTACTTTTGTGGTTTCTACTGCCTCAATAATTTCATGCGTCTCTCGAGGATTGAAAACACAAGTAAGTGTATCCCCCAAATGGATTACAGCGTTCATGACAAAACACATATAGATATGATAAAACGGTAAAACTGCTAAAAAGTTGTCTTCACCCTCTTCAATACCAGGTAGCCAAGTTTTAATTTGATACACATTTGCGACAATATTTTGATGAGTTAACATTGCACCCTTTGGGAAGCCAGTAGTACCACCTGTATATTGAAGCATCGCCAAATCTTCTGGATCAATATCTATAACAGGAGGATTAGGTTTCGTTTCTCTAATAAGATCTTCAAAGGTAGGTTCCCCACCCATGGGAAACTCGGGTGGTGCCATTGGATCCGGTGATAAATAAGGACCAAGATTACTATAAAATTTATGTTTAACTCCTGTCTCTTCAATAATAGGATCTACTATTCCATTAAACCCTTCCCATCCAATATATATTCTTGTATCACTGTCATTCAGTTGTCTTTTAACCTCTAAACTTTTAAATAAAGGTGATAAGTTTGTAACAACTCCCCCTATTTTAAGAACACCATAATAATAAGAAATGTACGCTGGATTATTAGTAAATTGGAGTGCAACGGTTTCCCCTTTTTTTATGCCTAACTCTGATAATTTTGTAGCTGTACGATATGCGACATCTTGCAACTGAGTATAGGTTAATTGAAATCCCATAAAATTGGTAACAACATTATTCGGATATTTTTTTACCGAATCTTCAAGAAAGTCAATTAAAGTTTTGTTTGGAATTTCAATTGTTTTTGGAACATCCTTAGGCCAATCCTTATAATAGATTTTTTGATCAGACATATTTAATCTAAAAATATCTTTAAGTTATAATAATATCTATTTTCTTGCTTTTATTTTTTATAATTTTATAACATAACTGCTTTTCTGATATTTAAATCAGGAAATTGAAATGATCTTTCTATTGAAATTTTCTTTTGCGATTAACTAGATTATATATTTTATATCCGCTATGAATCAACCTTTAACTGAATTCTCTTAAAAAGACAATCCAGATTAAAAGTTTTTATTACACTTTTGAGTTTTTAATAGAATTTTGAAAAAAGATGCATTATAATTTCACTTTCTAAATCTATTTTTAAAATTAAAATGAAAAAAATAATATACAAATAATAAATCGGTTTAAATACTATTTCAAGTTCTTTTGGCTACTGTTAACATGATAATATAATCAGCTACATCTTCTGCATTATCGCTTATTGATTCAAGTGCGGAAATACAACTATGAATTTCTATAGCACTAAAAGGATTTATATCCGCTGTATTAAAAACTAATATCCTATTTATAGCAAAACGCAATTCATCGCATTGATGCTCAAGAGCATTAACTTCTTCTCCCAATTTCTGTATTTCAGCTTCTTTAGTAGTTAGTAGTTTATTTACCATAACATTTAATTTTTTAACAGCTTCTACAGATATCCTAGCCATTTCTAAAACATTTTTATGAATCTGCTCATCTAGTTTTAAAAAATCAGTATGGTTCATATAAATAAGAATTCTTGCGCTTGCATTCGTGGCATTTGCTATATCATCAATTCTATTGGCTAGATGGATTAGATTTTCACGAATAATAGACGTAAGTTCGGCTTTTGAAAGCATCTTATGTATATCTCGCCTAATTCCATCAGCTTCATCTTCTAATTCATTAACTCGAAAAAGAACTTTTAATGCAAGATCAATATTTTTTTCCTCAATCAAAAATGAAAGTGCTTTTTCATATTCAACTACACACTCAAGGACCTTTTGCATGTGAATTAATGTCTTATTTATTGCACTTTCTTCATTTCGAGATTTAAACCAATTAAATAATGCACTCATATCAAAACCTCCCTACTTCATAATATTTTACAAAATTTTTATTTCTATTCTAATTTTAAAACTTCTTTTATAACATTTTCACCTGGATGTTTAAATAAAATGCCTAATTCTTTCGGAAAATATACTGTAACCTCTAAATTTTCTAAAAAAGTATGATGAATCTCCGATGTTGCTGGTATAGTGACAATGATTATTTTTTCTTGGTTTTTTACATTCAATTTAACTTCAAATCTATAAAAAACACCCATAAATTTACGCCTATGGATTTTTCCTAGAATAGCATTACGTTTTTGTTGTACACGATTACCTAATCGAATTTTCATATGATTTGATCTAATTACCAATAAAACTTTATCTCCATTCTGAATCTCACCAATTCTATCTTTTGGTATATACGCGGCGAAGAGATTCTCCATACCTATATCAACTGGTATAGGAATTGAAACTTTATGGATTTCTGCATAAAATTTGTCTCCTCTTTTTGATTCTTTTAAAATGTCCCATGTGGGAATTTCCTCTTTCTTACAGATACCATCAAAATAATTTATTTCGCTCATAAAATTGGCAACAAATAGATTTTTTGGATGATAGTACACCTCATTAGGGGTGCCGACTTGAATAACTTTTCCTTGATTAATAATAGCTATTCGATCTGCAACCATCATTGCCTCCTCTTGTTCATTAGTTACATGAACTACAGTTAACTCTAACTCTTTTGATTTAGCCATTAATAATAATTCTCTTCTTAAACTCATTCTTAGACCCGCATCAAGTGCTTTGAGGGGTTCATCTAAGATGAGTAGTTTTGTTTGCTCTAAATTTAAAAGGGCTCTGCAAAGAGCAACGCGTTGTCTCATACCACCACTTAATTCTTCTGGCATTGCATCATCTCTCCCTGTAAGTAATGTCATCATCAATACTTGATCGACAAGCGTTTTTGTATTTCTGGTATCTCTAGCATGTACACGCCCGCTATATGATATATTTTCAACAATGTTCATGTGGGGAAATAATGCATAATTTTCAAACATAAATCCTAAATTTCTTTCTCCTGATGTATTATTTGTAACATCCTTACTATCAAACAAAACTTTACCTGAGTCTGGTTTAATTAAACCAGCAATAATTTTTAATAAAGTTGTTTTACCTGCCCCTGTCGGACCTAAAATAATGAAATATTCTTTATCTTTAATTTCAAGTGAAATATGATCAAGTGCATTGAATTTCTTATAAGATTTCGACACATTATCTAAATTAATTTTGACCATTACTTCAATACCTCTTATTTATGATAAAGATAATTCATAGATTAGATTTTTTGGCGCTTTGAACACATGAATATCATCTTGATGAATACCAATAATTAATTCTTCCCCTGCGGTAAAACTCTCTTCAAATGTTCCTGGCTTTATTGACAAAAACTTATCTCCGTTATCCAGAGTTAAATAAAATCTCTTTGTGGCTCCAATAAATCTTGAAGTTTCTAATTTAGCATTAAATAATTGAATTTTAGACCAATCATAAGGACTGCTTTCAAATTCATAATCTTTGGGAAATAAATAAACATCTTCAAAACGAAAAGATATTACAATATGGTCATCCAAATTAAACTTATTGCCAAAATTATTACAATTAAGTTTTGGTCCACCTAGGCGAATCCAAATTGACATTTCTTCATTATCAAGTATTTTTAACACAAATCCTTGAAGAAAATTAGTTTCACCCAAAAAATTTGCCACAAATATGCTATTAGGATTTTCATATAGTTCATATGGCGTACCCATTTGAAGAATTCTTCCCGCTCTCATAATTATAATTTTGTCCGCGATTGCCATTGCTTCTTCTTGATTATGGGTAACATGTATAGCAGTAAGTCCTAAGTCCTTAATCAGATTTCTTAGCTCATGACGGAAGACTTTTGATACTTTCGGATCGAGAGAACCTAGGGGTTCATCCATAATTAATATTTTTGCTCCTGTTGCTATTGCTCTAGCAATTCCTAACTTTTGCATTCCTGGATTACCAAATATCGAAGGAAATTCATCAGCATAATCTAATAATTCAACCGTCCTTAACGCATTTTCTGCCTTTTCAATGATATAATTTTCTTCATAACCACGCATCTCTAATCCAAATGTTACATTTTCCCAAACCGTTAAATGATCAAAAATTTCAAAATGTTGAAATATAAATCCCATATCTCTATCTTCAGTGGGAATTTCCTCGACATCCTTACCATCAATTACTACCGTTCCTTTTGTAGGCTTTTCAAGTCCAGCTATCATTCTTAAGGTAGTTGTTTTACCACATCCAGTTGGTCCAAGCAAAAAAACATAATTACTATCTTCAATTTTTAAAGAAATATTATCTACCGCAAGAACTCTTCCCTCATTAAAGGTTTTAGTAACATTAATTAATTCTATTGTAGGCAAATTTCTCATCTCTTTCTTTTTCTTACAGTTCTCAATGCGAAAATTAAAATCGCACTAAATAAAATAACGAGTGTACTAGCAAATATAGCACTTGGAAAGGCATTTGCTTCAACCCAATCTACAATTAATACTGGAATTGTCCTGATACTTCCCATAACTACAATAGTTGCACCAGTTTCTCCAAGTGAACGAGTAAAAACCATTATGCTTCCTGTAATAATTCCTTGTTTTATATTTGGGAGTGTTATTTTTCTAAATACAGTTAAATTAGATGCTCCTAAAGTTCGAGCGGCTTCCTCAACGCCTATATTTGCACTTTCTAACACTCCAATAATTGGTCTAACCATATATGGAAATGAGAATGATACATGAACAAATAATATCATAAAAAACCCTGGTTGAAATAATCCTAACCCTGCAGGACCCCAAAACAAAAAAATGGCAAACCCTAACGCTGCTGAAGGAATAGCTATCGGTATATCTAGCATAGTATCAAGAAAAGTGATAACTTTTCCCCATTTTCGTTTAGTAATTATGAAAGCAAATGGTAATCCAAAAATAAGATTGATAGCCACTGCTAATGCGCCTATTTCAATCGAACTTAAAAAACTTGCATATAGGTATACCCATTTATAATCTTGACCTAAGAATAATTCTCCAATCAAATCTCCTTCGAAGATTTGACTGAGAATGAAGAATGACGGAATAAGAAATATAGATATAAGAATGATCATCATTAGAGCGTCTCTAAAATAACGGAAATATTTATGACTAAAAAATCGTTCAATATTAGGCCATACTCTTTTAACTGGAAAACCGACCTTTCTAGTAAAAAATTTCATGGAAAAGAGAAGAATTAATGAAATTGAGATTAAAATTCCAGCTAAAAATGAAGCTGAGGGTAATTCTAATTGTCTACGGAATCCAACTATCAAAATTGGGGCAGTTTCTACTAAACCTGCCATAATAATTGTAGCTCCAGTTTCTCCTAGACTTCTCGTAAAAGCGAGTATTGCACCAGCAATAACTCCTTCTTTCATCATTGGCAGAGTAATTGTTCGAAAAATCGTTATTCCTGGCGCTCCAAGCGTTCGAGCGGCATCTTCATATAGTACATCGGCTTTTTCTAATACAATTTTCATATTTCTGACAATATAAGGAAAAGTAAAAACAATATGTCCTAAAATGATTAATGTATAACCGGGTTCAACTCCGAAAATACCCCAATAAAGTAAAACAGAGAAACCTAGTGCGCTAGTAGGTACAGCCATAGGCAAATCAACTAAGGCATCTAAAATTTTTTTTCCCCTAAAATTATAACGCGTTAATATTATCGAAATTGGAAACGCAATTACTAAATCTACAGCTACTGCGATCGCAGCAATTGAAAAAGAAACCCCAAGGGAATTTAGAATATTTAACCATTGTAAATTTCCTATTAAATCATCATTAAAAACATCTTCACTAATAGATGGTATATTCAAAAAAATAGTAGAAAATATGTTAATAATAGGACCAATGATAACTAAAACAAAAAAGACTATTGTTATTGAATCAAGGCTTTTTCTATAGATAGGTTTAGAGAAAAATTTTTCTATTTTTAAACTTAATGGAAGTTGTATCTCTTCCCATTTAATTTCAACATTCAAATTTTTTCTCTTCAAAGTTTCACCTATCATTAAATAATTAATCTTTATGCTGTTGCTTTACAAAGCAACCATAAATCAGGTATTTTTAATAAAACATTTCCATCTAAAGGTGTCTTTAATTCTGAAACATTAATTTCATAAGCGATGCCGTTATTTTCATAATTAAAAACATCAGGATCTATTGGTATTGAAGGATCAATAGGACGAAATCCATACAACATCGCAGATTCAACAGTTTCAGTCTGATTGAGAAAATCAAGAAAAGCTTCAGCTACATTTCGTTGTTCAGGAGTAATCCAATTCGCGTTTAATATACAAAAAGGATGATCACTATATATCGTTCCTTCTTCTGGGTAAATTGCAATGACTTTACCTCCAACTGAAGTGCTCGAAATGTCTCTTATTAAGTTTTCATAAAGAAATGCGATATTTAATGCATCTGGTCCGCCACTTTTCATATATCTAGCTAAAAAGCCCGTAGATTTTCCATACATCACTGCACTTGACTCGAATTCTCTAAGCCATTGTTGATTATTAGAATCAGTAAGATCATTCATAGTTAGGTTTTCTGAAGTCGTGCCAGATGCAGCTGAAACAGCCATTATTACGCTCATAAAACCAGAATTTGATAAACGTGGGTCTGTATGCGCCATTTTAACATTTGCACTAGGATTTAAATTAAGATTATGTAGATCAGTGAATCCTTGAATATTATGCGTTTTATTAAAGTCTTCCCAGGTTGCAATCACAATAGGTGAATAAATTAATTTAACAGCAGCTTCGATATCTACAATTGGGATCCCACTTCCTGTATATTCTGCCCATTTTATATTTAAAAATGTCATCCAAATAGAACTCGCTGGGCTCCATATAGTGGGAAAAATCTCTCCATTAAGAATACTAATAATTGAATCTGATGATCCATACGGATGCATATCTATTCTTATTTCTTCACCTGGGTGTGTATTTCTCCAATCATCCATGAAATCTGTATAAGCAATTGTCATCCAACTTGCTTTTTCAGAACTATATATTATAGTAATATGGACTACATCTCCCCTTCCAATTATTGCTATATTAGTAAAGATAGTTCCAATTAAAAAACCTAAGATAAATATTAATATAATTTTTCCTCTACTGCTTTTTTTAACTCTGCGTTTACTTTTCATAACAAAAGAAACCACTTTAATATTTAACTACATAAATGATCTAATGTAATAATCAATGAGAGTAAATAGTATTCCTCCTCCAATTCCCAATATAAAGATTAAAATATATAGACTTTTCCTACTCAAATAATAGTTCTCCTTGAATTTTACTTTTTATATTAGTAGCTATAATTAAATCTATTAATATACCATGAAAATTAATAAAATATAAATTATAATTTAGTCAATAGTTCATTAATCTTGCTCTATATACTCTATATATCCTATATAGTAATATATAGAGTAAAGAGAAGCTCAGATTTGGTAATATGTTTCAAAAGAGAGAAGATCAATTATATGCGCGGTCTACAGAAAGATAAATTGTTTATTATATTCTTCATTTTACTATTAATAATCAAAACAAAAAATTAAATTGCTAATTAATCTTATATACAATTAAATTCATTTCTAAATAAGAATCTCGATTATATCTAATAATTCTTAGCCATTAGATTAATAATTTTTAAAATGATAAAAATGGAAGAAGAAATAGATGATAAAATACTTAGTAAGATGAGCATTGATGAATTAACACGTTTATTTATGGATGCTATAAATGAACAAAACTTGAAATTAATCGAAGGAATAGAACATCTTGTAGAAGAAAATTTCAAAGAATTTAAGAAAAATTTAACTTATGTTATTAAAACAAATACAGAAGTCGCAATAAAAAAAAAATTTGAATCCAAAATTTTTAAGTCAAAATTAATGTTTTCAAAAGCAGATCGATTAAAATTATTCAATAAAATTAATGACATTAAAAATATAGGGGAATTTCTAGCAAATAAACTACTTCTATATATGGTTGTTTTCCCCGATGAGGAATTTAAACTTCAAATTCAAAATATTCTCAAGTCATTAAGGATAATTTCAAATTATTTATCAGATGCGGTCAAATTAATTGGGTCTGATTTAAGTAAAGCTCGTGATATCTGTGAGGATATAAAAGAAGAAAGACGAAGGATGAGAAAAACAGAGTGGCGTTTGTTAGACAAACTCTACAATTATGATATGGATTATTTATCAAGAACTTTTTTATATCTTAAAGAGTTAATAGAAAATGTAATGATGCTGGCTGATCATATCAAAAATTTTTCTGAGTATATTCAATTTCTCGCAACAAAATACTTAATTTTCGAATAAAAACTGAGAATTACGATTTGATATGGCTGAAAATTCAACTCTAATCATAATTATAATTCTAATTATATTGGCAATTGGCCTTGCATTTTCTATAGGAGCAAACGATGAAACATTATCCACATTAGTAGGTACAGGCATTTTAAAATTTAAGATAGCCTTAATAATAGGTGGTGCAGCTATTGGAGGTGGGATGATTGCTTTTAGCTCTGGATTTGTTGCAAAAACGGTTGGTTCAGACATTCTGGGTGAAGGAATCACCTATACAACCTTTATGTTATTAACCGTTTTAATAAGTAGCATTATCTGGTTAATAATTGGGAGTTTTGCAGGGATTCCTTTAAGTAGTACGCATTCCTTACTTGGTAGTGTAGTCGGTGTTTTAATTGTATATGCAATCTCTCAAGGAGGAGTAAATCCTGAAAACGCATTAAATTGGGATAAACTAGGCAATATAATTCTCAGTTGGTTCTTATCTCCCTTATTCGGTTTGATAATTACTTATCTTCTATTTAAAATTATAGCAAAAACATATTTATCAAAATTAAAAGGATTAAATCAAATTGAAAAATCTGAAAAATATTTTAAATGGTTTTTGCTTGGGAGCGTTATATTTGCAGAGATTTGGGTAGGAGCAAATTCAGGGGAAGCGTTAGGCATTCTTTATGGTTTACTGAATAATGGTTCATTAAATTTAGGGCAATACTTCTTCTTTGCAATAATATGTGGGATATTTGCATTGTTAGGAATTTTTATAGCAGGTAGATACGTAATAAGGAATTTAGCTTCTCAAATGACTGATGCTCGTCCAAGTGAAGGGCTTATTACCCAATCAAGTTCCTCTATAATTTTAATGATCGCTACATTGTTTGGTTTACCAATTTCTCATAGTCACGTTATCGTTTTTTGCATAATTGGTATGAATAAAGCACAGAAAAAAGAAATTGATCTCAAAAATTTAGGAAAAATGGCGATATATTGGGTATTAACTTTCCCGATAGCAGGTATTATGGCGGGATTTCTTTATTTTGGATTAAATCTAATTGGATTAGTCTAATAAAATATATATAGCATATAGTAATATAAAGAACATTAAAAAAGAAAATTTGAATGGTTTAAATGGGATCATTGATTGAGTTTTTGAAAAGAAAAACCGCATTAAATGTTTTAGAAAAAACTATCAAACATGCTCAAATTGTACAAGAATGTGTCAAAGAATTAGAAATTGGAATAGATGTTTTACTTAATGAGAAGGATCTTCAAAAAGCTCATGATTATTTGCATAAAGTCGATCTTCTCGAAGGTGATGCCGATAAATTAAGAAGAGAGATTC
>JAEOSD010000194.1 GCA_016840545.1 Promethearchaeota archaeon | reverse complement strand
TAATGTAAAAACCGTAGGAATTGTCACAACTCCTACATTAGCAATGTCATTACGATATTTAAATGCAGATGCTGGAGTTATGATAACAGCATCACATAATACTCCTGAATATATAGGTTTAAAATTATGGAATCCTTCTGGCGTAGGATTTTCTCCAGAACAAGAAGAAGAAATAGAACGCATCTATAATGATAAGGATTTTACGAATATAAAATGGGATGAAGTGGGTAAAATAACCGCTATTAATGATATAAATGATATTCATATATTAGACATCACTAATCGAATTTTATTCGATGGAAGTAAATTAAATGTAATTGTCGATCCCGGAAATGGTTCTGGATGTGATATAGTTCCCAATTTATTAAGTAAATATGATATTAACATAGTTACTATAAATTCCCAAATGGATGGTCGATTTCCGGGAAGAGCAAGTGAACCAAGTAAGGAAAATCTAATACAAATTTCAAAATTTTTGAAAATTTCACCTCAAGAGGATATAGGTATAGCGCTTGATGGTGATGCTGATAGAGTGATCTTTTTAGATGAAAATGGAGAAATCATTGATCCAATTAGATTATTAGCACTTATGGCTAAAATTTTCATACTAGATAACAAAGATAAATTATCTAATAGGGATATGAAAGTAGTAACACCAGTAAATTCCTCAAGTCTAATAGAACACGTATTAAATCCATTAGGATGTGAAGTTATTAGAACAGAGGTAGGAGATATAAAGGTTGCTTTAGCTTTAAAGGAATTTGGAGGTTTTCTTGGTGGAGAAACTTCAGGAACTTACATTTGGCCGAAATTTCATTATGGTCCGGACTCTATTGCTACAATTGCTAATGTATTACATATGATTGTTAAAAATGGAAAAAGTTTGAAACAACTATTAGCAGACATTCCTAATTACCCATATTACGCTGAAAAATTTAAACTAAAGAGAGATATCTCATTTACTAAAGAAATTAACAACAAAATTATTGAAAAGATGAAGTATACCCTGAATAATTTAGGTAAAAAAATAGAAAATATTAATACTATAGATGGATGTCGTTTTGATTATGATGAAGGCTGGTTTTTAATCCGACGTTCGGGTACAAGTCCTTATTTAAGAATTTCAGGTGAATCCAGCAAAGATTTGGAAAAAACTAAAGAGATTAATCAGTTAGTTCAGTCTAAAATGGAAGAATTAGATTTAATTTAAGCCTTTTTTTAATATTTTATTTATATCCCTGAAACTTTTGAAAGGAATTTAGGAGTATCACAATTTATCCCATTTATCCGTGAAATTTCTAAAGTTAATAATTGAATAGCTAATATCATAATCAATGGTTGTAAATCTTTTAAAGTATTAGGAACTTCAATTCCATAATCGATTTGTTTGGGAGGAATCTTTTTCTCTACCGATTCATAAATACCTAAAATAGTAGCTTCTCTCTCTTTAATACGTTTGAGTAAATCTAATAATTTAATCTTTCTTTTATCATCTTCATAAGGTATTATTGCTAAAATACATGTATTTGAATCTGCCAATGTAATAGGGCCATGTGGAAATTCTGCTGTTGAGTATGCCTGACCAAAGATTCTAGCACCCTCTTTTAATTTAAGAGCTGCTTCCATCGCTGTAGCATATTCTGGACCGCTTCCCAAAATAAAACAGAATTTTATATTTTTAAATTTTTCTGCACATATTTTTATTCTTTCATGTAGTAGAGGAAGCACCGAATAAATCCTATCAGGAATGCGAATTAATTCAACCCAAATCTTATTATACTCTTCATTTGAAATAGATTTATTTTCTTTGGCAATCTCAAGGCATAACATAGCTAATACTGCTAATTCAGAAACATAAGTTTTTGTAGCTAATACAGATTTCTCTTCTTTACACTTCAAATCAATATAATAATCGCATTTTTTAGCTAGATTAGACTCTAAATTATTTGTTATTGCAATCGTTAAACATCCTACTTTTTTAGCAAGATCGATAGAATTAATCGTATCCTTAGTTTCTCCACTTTGAGATAATGCTATTATGCAATTATTTTCACTTAGTATTGGTTCTATTAAATATTGAAACTCCATTGAAAATTCAGTAAAGGTGGGAATCCTTATTAGACGATTGAACATATAAGACATTGCAAAACCTGCATGATATGAACTTCCAGACCCTATTAAATAGATATGATGAGGTTTTCTATTGATTACATCTTTAGCGATTGCACTAATTAAATCCTTCTGTTGAGTTGCTTTATTCAGTGCAATAGGTATCTCGAAGATTTCTTTTTGAGTATATTTTCCCAAATTATCCTGATTTCCATTCCTTTGATTCTCACTCAAAATAATCACTTTATTATCTTTAAAATTTTATTTATTTCTAACAAATTTTTTAATTAAGATGTCCATTATTTATCAAAAGTTAGTTTACACTTAGCTATGATATCCTTAAAATACTTAGCATTATTTTTTAATTTATTTACATTAATTAAACAAAAACAGAAAAGTATAGTAAAGTATTATTAATTGATTAAAATTAGATTAATTATAAATCATCAAATTCAAACTCAAGAGAAGAAAATACGTGTGTGGTATATTTGGGATCATTACTAATCAAGAGATTTCAGTTGGAAAAATAGCACTTGAAGGAATAAAACGTTTAGAATACCGTGGTTATGATTCTTGTGGAATTGTAACGGTATATAGCTCAAAATTATATATTAAAAAGGATGCTGGTAAAATTGATAAGATCCATAAAAAAATTAAACTGGATGAGTTTCCAAATGGAGCCAAATTAGCCTTAGCACATACTAGATGGGCTACTCATGGTGCACCTACAAAAATTAATAGTCATCCCCATGTAGATTGCCATAACAAAATTGCTGTTGTTCATAATGGCATTTTAGAAAATTTTATTGAACTAAAAGAAGAGTTACAATCAAAAGGTCATAATTTTATTTCTGAGACAGATACAGAAATAATTCCTCATTTAATTGAAGATTATATGGAAAACGATTTGGATTTCAAAAATGCAGTAGCTAAAGCAATACAAAGATGTGAAGGAGCATATGGGGTAGCTATTTGTCATGCAGATTATCCAAATACTATTATTGCTGTCAGAAGAGAGTCACCAATAGTAGTTGGAATAGAAGAGGGCAATACATCTTATTGTGCTTCAGATATTCCTGCTTTTTTACCTTATACACGAACCTGCTATTTATTAGATGATGATGAAATGGCAGTTCTAAAACCTGGATCTGTGGAATTTTTTGATATTAGAAATAGTACAATTCCAATAAAGAAAGAGATACAAAAAATTGAATGGAACATTGATGCAGCTGAGAAAAGAGGATATGAGCATTTCATGCTGAAAGAGATATATGAGGAACCTAGTGCTTTGAGGAGAACTTTGAAAATTTCTAAAGATATTTTAAAAACTTTTGCTAAAATACTATGGAGTGCTAAAAATATTTATATTACTGCGGCAGGTACTTCATTTTATGCATCACTAGCTGGAAAATTTATTATTACCAAATTTTTAGACAAATATATTGAAGCAATTGAATGCTCTGAATTTCAGATTCAATTAGGTGATGCTTTAAAAGAAGATTCTGTAATAATTGCTATTTCACAGTCTGGTGAAACTATTGATCTAATTGAAGCAATTAGGTGGGTAAAAGAAAAACTGAAAAAAAGAATTAAAATTTTATCTATCACAAATGTAGTAGGCTCTACTCTTACTAGATATTCGGATCATGTAATTCTTACTCAAGCTGGACCTGAAATTGGAGTTGCTGCAACTAAAACTTATTGTACCCAAGTTCTTACTCTTGGATTAGTGGCTTTAGAAATCGCGGACTTAAGAAAGATTTTACCTAATAATGAAATCGAAAAATATTATGATGCTTTAAAATCAACACCAGATATTATAGAAGACTTCCTAAATAACAACATTGAATTACTTAAAAAGATTGTGAAGAACTTAGAAAAAACCCATAATTTTTTCTTCTTAGCTCGAGGCATTTCATTAGCTACTGCTAAAGAGGGTGGATTAAAGTTAAAAGAAATTGCATGTCGCTTTATAGAAGGATACTCTGCTGCTCATGCAAAGCATGGTCCTATCTCTTTGGTAAGAAAGAATTTTCCCATCATTTTTATAGCTCCACCTGACGAAACTTATGATAGATTAGTTGGCAATGTGATGGAATTTAAAGCAAGAGGAGGTAAAATCATTTCTCTAGTTGTAAAATCGGATAAAACTATAACTGATTTAAGTGAT
>JAEOSD010000193.1 GCA_016840545.1 Promethearchaeota archaeon | reverse complement strand
TATAGAAAAGCTGAGATTGTACATCTTGTAAAAGAGTTCGCTAAATCTGAAAAGTAAAAAATAATTTCGAGTTGTTCTCTTCCTATTCAAGATTCAATCTATTGAATTAAAAAAAGTTAAAATAAAATCCTTTATGGGGTAAATTAAACATCGAGTTAGCAGTAAAAGATCTAATTGAACTACCAGATCATTTTATCGTATTAGGAACTGCTATAAACTCCTATATCAACGAACAAGATTTAACAGATGATAAACCTGATATGAAAAAAATGAACCCAATTATCTATACTGGCGCTGAAAAGCAACCAACATATTGGTGCATTGGTAAGAAGTTAGGTAATGCCTTTAAACTGGGGAAAGAATACAGAAAGCAGTAATACTTTTTTTTATTATATGTTTTACATAGAAATATATGCTCTAAATAGCAATATAAAGGCAAATATATTAAAAAAAGGGATAATCATATGAGAATTCAAATATTATTGGAAAAAAAAGTTGCTGAAAGAAGTTTTTAGCTCATATTGTGGATAACTTTATTATTTAGGGGATAGGCTTCTTAGAATTATTAATAAGTTTTAATTTAAATTAATGCTCTTTAACTATTTTAGCTATTTTTATCATACTAACTCTATATTTTTCAGCTAGTTCTTGTAAAGAGACTCCATCATGAAATTCTTCTTTAATTTTATCGATTACTTCTCTAGTCATTACGGGAGGGCCTTCTTCCAAAGATCGGGTTGCTAAATAGGAGATACACAACAAACCTATAGCAATAAATGGAAGATAAAAAGGAAACAAAATTATAACAATACCGTGACCGTAAGGATGACTGTTAATAACACTACTAAAAAAATCTATAGATAAAATAACTATCAATACCATCTTCAGAATAAAAATTGAGATGATAATGAAAGTTAAATCATCCTCTATTTCGGATGTATTTAATTTAACAGTTCCTTTATTATACCCAATCAACTTTTTTTCAAGTATTATTAATTTTGCAACTGGAACTATATTAAAAAACATAATAAATCCACCATAGTAGTAAATTTTTAAGAAAATAGTTAAGCTGAAAATATATTGAGAGGAATATTCTCCAATACTTAATATAATTGGTAGAAAAAAATAAAAAAGATATGCCATCAACGCGATTATATTAATTGTAATTAAATAGATTATTTTCATTTCCTTTCAGATTTGGATTTTTTAACCTTTTACAGAGGATTCCTTACAAATTATATAATAGTCTACTGAACAACAATATATAATTTATATTAATAAATGTTCTGAATTTGACCATACTCTGTTTTAACACCTAATTTGAAGAATCCTTATTTGAATGGTTGCAACCTCCATATCCGATTCATGAAGGGCATGTTGCACAGTGGCTTGAGATTCAAAGACGGAATCTCAAAATAGATTAATATCGTTAAAAAATGCATAAGAAAGATATAGTTTAGTTTTTTAATTTACAAAAATTTGTACCTCATTATGAGTAAAATAAAACTTGATCAGAAATTTTCTCCATATCAAATGCCAAGTGTTATTATTGGAGCAATTGTGAATGGAAAACCTAATTTCATGGTATGTACATGGGTAAGTCGAGTAAATCGAACTCCTGCGTTATGGATCGCTTCTATTAATAAAAATCATTATACAATGGAAGGTATTCAAGAAAGTAATACTTTTAGTATGAATTTTCCATCAGCTACTCTTGTAAAGGAAATGGATTATGTTGGAATTACTTCAGGACAAGAAATAGATAAATCTTCGATTTTTAACATATTTTATGGAGACACAGAAGCTCCAATGATTGAAGAATGTGCATTAAATATCGAATTAACAGTAAAAGATCTAATTGAACTACCAGATCACTATATCGTATTAGGAACTGCCATAAACTCCTATATTAGCGAACAAGATCTAACAGATGGTAAACCTGATATAAAAAAAATGAACCCAATTATCTATACTGGCGCTGAAAAGCAACCAACATATTGGTGCGTTGGTAAGAAGTTAGGTAATGCCTTTAAACTAGGGAAAGAATACAGAAAGTAGTGATACTATTTTTTATTATAAAAGAAAGGTAAACCATAACACCATAGAAAAGGCAAATAGGGCACTAAATATAAATATATTAAAAAAATGGATGATAAAATTGGCTTTTTGATCGACAAAAAGGTTAAATAGGATTCTTCTTACTTATCTTTTGCATCACTTTAATTTGTTTTACGAGCAATCAAAAATGGGTTGAGATAAGAAGAATGAGAGCTCGAGCGTGCATAAAATGTAAAGAATATTTAGTTATTAATCCAACGAATCCAGTTAATTTACATAATGAAAAGTTATTTGAAAAAGAACATAGAGGCCATACTCTAATTACCGTTGATCTCAGTGAAATTAGGGGAGAATATAATAAAAGAAAACTATCAATAGAGGCCCCGAATCTTTAAAAGCGTACTCAAGTTTGAAATAAGGATTTTTAACTTTATAATAATTGCTGTAATTCTTCTAAGCTTTCGAGATTTGAGATTTTGGTAATATCATTATTGCTTATCGCATGATATTAAATCTAATCTGTATAACTCAGTACAATCATTTAACCCTTCTAAATTTGAGCTCCTGAGTTTCCACATCAGAAAGAACAAATGCTTTATGCCCCACAAAATCTGTGATGGGATATCTTTCTTCTTTAAATGTAATAAATTCATTATCAAGATTTTCATATATGCCTATTTTTATTAAGGAGGTCTTTGTATTTAGGCTTTAAGGAGGATAAGATTAATTATTTACTTATATTGTTAATCTCGACCCACTTCGATTTTCGATATATTTAAATAGCTGTGTTTCCTTTAATATCACGTATTCGATTTATGATATATAATCATATATCGAAATAAAACATATGGTGAGTTAAAAATTGTTTTTTGGCAAAAGATTTAGTGGTCATCGAGGTGGACCCTTTTCTGGGCTGAATATCTTGGTACTTTCAATAATTAAAAACCACGAGAAAGGCTTAACTGGATATGATATAATACATGAGATTAATGAGACGTTCAAGTCTATGTGGAAGGCTTCACCAGGAACTATATATCCGTTATTAGGACGACTTGAAGAACGAGGATTTGTTGAATCAGAAGAAATTATTGATGAGAATAATCGTCAAAAGAAGATTTATAAAATAACATCAATTGGGGAAGAAAAGCTTGAAGAGATTTTAAAAGACAATTTTGAGTCAAGCGTGAGCACATTAGGGGATTATATTAGAACAATTATACAAACTTGGCTTCCTGAAGAAAAAGGCATGAAGAGAGTTATGTCATGCTTTCCTTTTCATTATAGTTCGCATAGACGGGAAATTAATGAGGATGACTGTTCATTAGAAAACATTAATCGATTGGAGAGAATCATTAACGATTTGAAATTTAGTAAAAAAAGATTAAAACATCGATTAGGAGAAATAGAAAAGGAAATTAATAGGTATGTAGAGTTAAAGGAAAAATTAAAGAGAGAAAGAGACAAAAATGCCAAGACAATTCCAATCGTTGATGGTGATGAATATGATAAGGATTTTTGAATTGGATGAAGAAAAAAATAGAGAGAGTCTGAAAAATAACGAACGAGAAAAAACAATCAAGCTCACCAAATAATTTAAAAAAAAATAAAAAGATGAGGTATAAAAAAATGTGTGATGAAAAGCATTATGGACCACATGTTTATGCAGGTTGCTTTTCGCCCAAAGACATTGCAAGAATGAAACATATGGCAGGTCGATTTATGAAACACTTCATGGGCGGATTTGGAAATTGGATTCCACACAATATTGAAGATTTAGGCCAGGAATATTTGATTACTGTGCCATTACCAGGGCGTACTAAAGAAGATGTTCAAGTATCATTAATAAATAAGAACCTCAATATTAATGCAAAGAAACCAAAAGTTCCTGAAAGGGAGGGTATTAAGAAGGAAGATAAGGAACAATTTTCATTTCCATTTCACGGTTTTAGATTTGTAGATGTGAATATGGACGTTCCGCTCCCTGCCGATGCTAATGAAGATTCAATAGTATCTAAGATGGCTAATGGCCTTTTAAGAATTAGAATCGGGAAAAAACCTGCTAAACCCATAGATATTAATGAAGAGGGAAGCAATTAAAAATTTAGCAATTTGTAAAGAAGGAGCGCTTCAAAATTAGGAGTCTCTTAAATCAAGGAAGGGATTAAAGCAGATATTCTAATTCTAAAGCACCCCAAATAATTATATTTTTTTTTATTTTTTAATTTATCTTAATAAT
>JAEOSD010000076.1 GCA_016840545.1 Promethearchaeota archaeon | reverse complement strand
TCAGCCGTGCGCTATACCAGGCTAAGCCACTCTCCCGTAATTTCGAAATTTAATTTTGCAATTATTTACTTTATTTAAAGCTAGTTATTTTGGTTAGTATCTCTAATATTATATTTTTAAAAAATTTTGTCTCCATACTGCTTAAATTTTAATAGATAAAAATCCATTTTTTTAATTATAAATTGAAAAAGTAAATGAAATGACTAAGGTTTTAAATTATTCAATTACTGGATTAGAAGATTATACTGTTAGTTTTGGTTCTTATTGTTCTCCTTGTGATATACAACAATACTGTCAATATGGAAAACAAAAAGCTTTTACTGTGACTATTAAATGTAGTGATTTAAATAAGGCAAAAGAAAAAGTGAAGTTTGATCAACTTCAGAAATTACAAAAAAAAGAGGATGTATCAGTTAGTTATGAAGAATTGATAAAAAAAGTGAAAATTAATCTCCAAAATATCTTTAGTCAGATATGGAAAGAAAAAATTAAAACTCAAAAAGAAATACTTCGATGTTTAGATTCTCGAAAAAGAGATCCGATACTAGTAGCTCAGCAGGGTCAAGATTGGTGGCAGGATTTTAATATTACTATGAAAGAGATAAATCAAGAATGTGAAAAAATCTAAGAAATTAATTTGAAAGAAACTCATGAATTTTTACTTAAATACTCTTTATTTTTAAACATTTATTTAGAAAAAAATAGATGATTTTTTATCAATTTTTTTTAGAGATATTATCAAATTTTTACGATCTACTTTTACCGGTAATATTTGTTAGTTTAAAATATTCTCTAGGGATTATTTTAATATTTATTGGTGTTCTTTTTCTTTTAAATTTAAGAGGAATTTATTTTAAAAGAAAAGCTATAAGATTAGATCAAAAGAATAATTATTTGAAAAAGACTAGATTAATTTTAGGTTCAATATACATAATATTGGGTTTTGGTATTATTTTTGATTATTTAATTTATCTCTTAATTTGGATTTTTCATCCTTTTAAAAGCTTGATCCTCGCTATTATTGAGAATTTAATAGAAAATTTTTATTCTTTAAGTGAACTTATTCATCCTTTTATAGCTTTGGGATCCTTTGTAGCAATTTTACAATATTTTTTAAGTTTATTTTATTTTGTTAATAATAGAACTGTTATTAATAAACCCCACAAGTCGGCTTATGTGTTATTTTGTTCTATTTTAGAAATAGTACTTTTTGGATTTGAGTGTCTACCCTATTTTTTATTATAAATTTATCAAATTCTGAAAAAATATTCTTACAATCGAAATATTTATATACTGAAATTATATTAAATTAATTTGCATTCACTATAAATTATATATGTTTCAGTCACAAAGCATTTGTAATATTTTATAGTTCTATTCACGTATATCGCAAGGGTTTTTAGTTGTTTCAAGAATCAAGTTTAATTAAAATTATATTATGGTTTGAAAAATGGAAGTAAAAATAGAATCCTCACCATTATCAAGTTTATGTCCTGAATGTGGGGGAAAAACAATTCCAATTCAAGAAAAAGGGGAAATAGTTTGCAGTCAGTGTGGTTTAGTTATAAGTGAACGAATATTAGATATTTCTCATACTGATAAAAGAGCATTTACTAAACAGGAAAAAGACAAGAGAGAAAGGACAGGATCTCCAATTTCAATTTTATTACCTGATATGGGATTAAGCACAATTATTGATAAATCAAATATTAAGAGTCCCGATTTAAAAAGGGCAGCAAAATGGAACTCAAGAATGACATGGGATAAGAGAAATATGTTAATTGCTACCACAGAATTAAAAAGAATAGCCAGTAATCTAAATTTACCTAATCATGTTAAAAAAGCCGCAATAAGATTATATATTGAAGCTTTCAAGAAAAAATTATTACGGGGCAGATCAATAAATGGTATGGTTGCTGCATGTTTATATTTTGCATGTAGAGAAAGAAAAATTCCAAGAACATTGCAAGAAATTTTGGATGAGTCTGCTATAAATGCTAAAAATGTAAGAAGGTGTTATAGGACTCTTATTAGAGAATTAAACTTAAAAGCTCCATCTACAGATCCAATTTCCCTAGTACCTAGATTTGTAGCAGAATTAGGGTTAGATGCTGAAGCAGAAAATTCGTCTATAAATGTCTTAAATAAATTTATTTCTAAATTTTCTACAAGTGGAAAAGATCCTAAGGGTTTATGCGCAGGAGCGTTGTATTTAGTTTGTAAAAAGAAACAAAGGAGAATTTCCCAAAAGGAAATTGCTAATATAATCGGAGTAACAGAGGTAACTCTCCGTTCTAGATACAAAGAATTGAAAACTAAGCTTAAAATTGAATTATAATCTTTTTTTTTTATTTTTATAAAATTTCTTTTTTTAATAATATTTTTACAAAATCTGGAAAACTTAATAAATAACTCTGAGCATTTGGAAGTTGATTTTTTATTTTAATGAATAATTGAGAATAATGTTCTGCACGTTCTTTCTGTTTTAAAACATCATTACGGGTTTGCTGCCTAATGGGTTCAACAGGTATCCCTTTTAAAATTGATCTGGCTGGTATAGTTAGTCCAGGAGGAACTTGGCTTTTGTTTAAAATGATTGAACCTTCACCCACAGAACTTTCTTCATAAATTAAAGTACCTTCCATAACTTGAACATAATCTTCCATAAAGCATCCCAAAATTGTGACGCCTGAGTCGATAATGCAATAGCGTCCGATATGAATCGCACTTTTTTGTGAGCGTGTAAAAAGCATAACCCCGTCGAAAATTGTAGTGTATTCTCCAATGTTAATTTGGGAATTTTCGGCTCTCATAATAGAACCTGGCCAAATAATTGCATTATCATTTACTCTTACATCCCCTATTAACGTTGATAGAGGGGAAACATATGCGTTTTTGCTAATCTTTGGTTCTTTACCATTATATTCGAGAATTACCATAATTTTATTCATTCAATCCTTTATTTTAATTCTTTTAATCGATATAAAAATTATTAGCTATTTTTATTAATTTTTATATATTTTTAATGAATCTTTAGTTTTAATAAATTTAAATTTTTATTAAACTATAACTCTACTTATATACTTTTAAAGGATTTTTAGCATTACAAAAAAAAAATTCTTCATAAGGATATTTTAAGCTTAGGAAATTATATAATTTCCTCAATGCAAGCATTTTACTATTAAAAAGAGATATCTCAATTAGACATATTCCAATTTCTTTTGCATAGTTTGCAATACTATGAAAAATCTTTCCTGAAATAATGCAATCACAACCTTCTTTTATTAATTTCTGTATATATTCAATTTTTAAAGACTCCCCTCCAATAATACAGATTTTTTCAATAGTTCTATTTAAGTCACCTACATAGGAAATTATATTCATATCTAGGTTTGATTTTATTCTTATAATCAAATCTTCTAAGTTCAATGAATCTTTATCATGAGGATATCTATTAGGAAAACAAATTCTTCCAATAGGGATAAAATTCTCATCATTATTTCTTATCATGAAAGGTTTATCTAATTTTAAGTATAAAGCTACCATAATCGTATCTGAGATCCCTCCATTAGCTGCAATGAAAGTTTTATTTAATACAAAAATGTGGATTGGAAATTTTGAAAGTAAAGTTAATTTATTTATTAATTCAGTATTAAATTTTTTTATCGGTTTATTAATTAAGCCGTGGATAGAAATAATAAGATTAATTTTATTTTTTATAGCAAAATGTATTGATTCTAAATTTAAATCAACAGTAATCATAATTCTTTTAATTATTTTCTCATTTGATATTTTACCATAATGTATACCATATATTTCGGAATTAAAATTATAGATTTTCGGTGATAGTTCATTTTCCAATAGATTCTTAATTTCATTTAAAAACATTGCTAGATGAGATATGTGTTAATTATTAGAGAAGTGTAATTTCTATTAAAAAAAAATAAAGTGTGTGAAAATTTTTTATGTTTCAAAAAATTCATTTAAAATTATAGATAATTAAAAGGTGTTTATATTGTCGATGTGAAATTGCATGAAGGATGATAATTGTATTTTTTGTCAGATAATAGAAAGAAAAATAGATTCAAAAATAATTTTTGAAAATGAAAAAGTCATGACTTTCTTGGATATTTTTCCCATCTCAAGAGGACATATGATTATAGTACCTAAAAATCATTATCTGAATTTAGAGGACATCCCAGATGATGATCTTGCTGAAGTTTTTAAGATTGTTAAGAAAATGGCAAAGTTAATCCATGAAAAATTGAATCTTGATGGATATAATGTATTACAAAACAATTTTACTGCTGCTGGTCAAGTTATTAATCATTTCCATGTTCATATAGTTCCTAGAAGTAATAATGATAATAGATTCAAATTAAAAATTCCTAGAATTCCAGCAAATGATAAAGAACTCAATTATACATTAGAACTATTAAAAGGATGATTTTTAAAAAACTGTTCTGTTTAAAAACCTAGATTACTAATAAGGATCAAAATTCCCAATTGTGTAATAAGATTTGACTATAAAAAGCGTATTTAAAAAAATAAAGAAAAATGTAAGAAACTTTTTTTTAGACGAAAGCGGAGGAAATCTTGTTGAATATGCATTACTAATAGGTTTTGCATTGTTTATATTTTTTATTTTAGTTGGAGTAATAACCTCATTGCTAGATTGGACTCTAAGTTTATCAGATGATTTCTTTCAATTAATTGGTGGAATTATTTTTTAAGGATTTCAAATAGATTAAAATCTGACTCTTAATCTGAATTACTAATAACTAAATTCTCAATAATCTGAATTTTATACTTTTCTCTCCAAACATGGATAGTATTAAAGACATATTTCTTACTTACTCCTAAAAACTCTAAAAAGTCTTCTACTGGTATCTTATTTGCGCCTTTAAATAAATTCATGATTCTTTTTTCAATAGTTTTTTCATCAGGAGGATATAGCTCTCTTTTTTTAATAATTAATCTATTTAGAACATCATCAAATTTTCCATAATCAAAAAAATGTTCAACTATTCTACTTATCACTGCCGCCGGAGTATTACCAAATACGCCAACTAACTCATTTACTCGATCCATGCTTATTTTGCTAAGTGTAACTGTTGTTCTTGATGTTTCAGTCATAGTTATTTTTAAAATAAACTTTTAGTAGCAATTATATCATTATTTTTGTCGTTAATAAATCTATGCTTTTTGATGTTAATATGTCATAGATATGCATCTTTATATATGATTTGTGTTTATATTATATTATTGAGATATCTTTCGATATTGAGTTAAAAATGTCGAAAAATTGTCGAAATATTAACCATTAATAAGTCAAATTATAAATTTTAGTGGAGGAATAAAGTATGGTTGATAGATTAGTAAAATATGAAAAATTTGAATCCAAAAATTACTTAACTCCTATACAACATAGTTTAATTAAAACTCTTCGAAGATTTGGTCCATCAACTAGAAAGGATTTGGTGAATGAATTGGATACACCTAGAACTACAATATATGATAATTTATTAAAATTACAAAAGATAAAGGTTATAGAAAAATACTCTAGAAATAATGGAAAACGAGGTAGACCTTTGATTTTCTGGAAATTAAAAGATTAGTTCAAATAAATAATTAACCTGATAATGAAATATTATAAACAGCTCTATTTCCATTGGAAATAAAATTATAAAATGTTTATTTAGATAAACTAAGAAATAATTATAAGACGGACCCCAATTAGATATTATTTAATTATATATATAATATTTTATTAAGGATTTAATTAAAACACATCCTTCCTAAAAAATTACGAGAAAATTGTTTCCAGTGGAAATTAAGGAGTAATAAAGATAAAAAATCAACTAAATTTCTATTTTAATTGGGAATATAGTAATATTCATTTATTCTTTTTTGATATTGATCCTTATTGCTACCAAGTTTGTTTACACGCGGTCTCTTAGTTATAGAATCTCTCCGGAATGTGATTCCCATAATTTTTAAAAATGTATTAAAACCATCTCTTAAATTTAGTGGAGGTAAAGCTTTTCCTTTAATACCAGGAGTTCCTTCAAATACTAAAATTGAATCAGCAATAAAATCCTGAGTTATTATATCATGTTCAACCACGAAAGCTGCCTTTTTTAACTCTTCTATTGATTTCCTTAAAACTTGGGCTACTTGGAGTCTCATTTCTACATCTAAAAATGCTGATGGTTCATCTAATAGATAAATATCAGCTTCATTGGTTAGACTATCTGCTATTGCAACTCTTTGTAGTTCACCACCACTTAACTCTAAAATACTTCTTTCTTTAATACTTTCGAGATTTAAATTAGTTAAAAGTCTTTTTTTATAAGATTGGCTAAAATGAGGAGACAGTTTAATTTTATTTATTAGATCAGATACTTGTTTTAGGTGTTCAATTTTAATATATTGAGGCTTTATAGAAACTTTTAATTTATTATCAACCCCAATAGGTTCATTATCTGAATTTACCTCACCAGCAATTGAATTTAAAAAAGTAGTCTTACCAATTCCGTTAGGTCCTAATATTCCTATTATTTCTCCTGCGTGGATTTCACTTCCTGAAACTATTAAACTAAAATCTCCTAATCTTTTTTCAAAATCCTCATAAGAATAAATAATATCTCCTGTATCAAATAATGAATTTAAAGGGGGGCGTTCATGGAATTGAATACCACTTTCCCTAATTCTAACGTTTTCATCTTTAATATAACCATTTAAATATATATTTATCCCTACTCTTACACCCTGAGGATGAGAAATTATACCATATACTCCTGGTTCACCATAAAATAAAGAAATATAATCACTCAAATAATCTAAAATGGCTAAATCATGTTCCACAACTATAACAGTTTTATTTTCTAGTGTTAATGACCGAATTAATTTCGCCATGTTTATTCTTTCACTTACATCTAAATAAGAACTTGGTTCATCAATTAGATATACATCCCCATTTTTTAAATAAGCAGCAGCAATAGCTACTCTCTGTAATTCACCACCAGATAATACATTAATATCTCGATCTAAAATTTCAAATAAATTTAATTTATCTGAGATAGAATCTAATTTATCTTCTTCATCATTTTTTTTTAATAAATCATAAACTCTTCCAGAAATAAATTTTGGAATAGTAGTTATATTTTGTGGTTTATGGATTATTTTTATTTTCTTATCCTTTAAATCAAGAAAATATTGCTGTAATTCAGATCCCTTAAAAAAATTAATTATTTCATTATCATCAGGAACCTCCTCCTTAAACTTCCCAAGATTAATCTTTAGATCACCTGATAAAATTTTTAACATAGTACTTTTTCCTATTCCATTTTGTCCAATCAAGCCTAAAACTTTTCCCTTTTTTGGAATTGCCATTCTAAAAATTGAGAATTGATCTGGCCCATATCGATATATAATTTGATTTTCTAAGGGATCAGGTAGATTTACTATGCTTATTGCATTAAAAGGACATTTTTTTATACAAATCCCACACCCGGTACATAAACTTTCTATGATTTCTACAAATTTTCCATTTGGGTTTAAAACGATAGTTTTATCACCAGTTCTCACTCTAGGACAATATTTAATACATGGTTTTTCACCAAATGGGCTACATTTATCGGGTTTACACCGATCTTTATTTAGAACAGCGATCCTTATGACTCTTCACCATATTTTAAAATGAAAAATGATAAATAATTTTTATCATTTAATCAGTAAAGAAAAAAGCTTAATAAGTGAACAAATTTGAGTAAAGATTTTTCTACTTTTTGGCTGGACGAGACAGTAGAGAAAATCTCAAAGAGAAAACCACCAAAAATAACATTATCAGCCGGGAAAACGCCCTCAGGACATATTCATATAGGTATTTTGAGAGAAATAATCATATGTGATGCATTAAGAAGAATTTTTGAAAAACAAGGAAATTTTGTAAACTTTTATTTATTTATAGATGATTTCGATGCAGCCAAACGTTTTCCAGATTACATTGATAAAGATTTTCAAGAAAAACACCTAGGGAAACCAT
This sequence comes from Promethearchaeota archaeon, assembly GCA_016840545.1. GTDB lineage: Archaea > Asgardarchaeota > Lokiarchaeia > Sigyniarchaeales > SOKP01 > SOKP01. The sequence goes on along the minus strand of JAEOSD010000076.1, from coordinate 6,942 downwards.
TTGCTTTAATACCATGCCCATTTAAGGAGTGTGATTGTGAAAGCTACGCAGCTCATTTTGGAAATGAATTGATCTCCATATTTCCAGATTTTGGTATTGATAATAAAATTATTTGGACTTTTAAATTATATCAAGAAAAGAGAATGCAAGATAAAGTAAAAATTGCTCTTGATAATACGAACCTGATTAAAAATATCTTAAAAAAATACATTTTACCTACTTTAGATAATAAAAGTAAACAGGAATTTATAGCGATGCAAAAAACATGGATGCCTGTCATGGTTTTATGTGAAAATTGTAGTAAACTACAGAAGAGAAGTGCTGATGGATCTATTATACCAAATAGAGCAGTATCTTACTTTAAAGAAAAAGAGGAAGTTACATATGAATGTCCTGCTTGTAATCATAAAGGAAAAGTATCTATTTATAGTGGTAGATTGAAATTGAATTGGCGTATAGACTGGCCTGCAAAATGGACAATCTTCAATACTACATGTGAGCCAGCAGGTAAAGATCATAGCATAAAAGGAGGAGCCTATGATACGGGTTTAGAAATCTGTAAAAAAGTTTTTGATTATGAAGGACCAATTAAGCTTCCATATGAATGGCTTAGGTTGGGAGAGCAAGATATGAAAACATCAAAAGGAATAGTATTCACCCCAAAAAAATATTTGGATTTAGCAGATCCTGAAATTTATAGAATGTTAATTTTAAGAACGAATCCAATGAAACATATTTCATTACGTATTGAACAGATTCCTCAATATTACGATTATTACGATAATATGGAGGATATTTATTACAAAAATAAGAAGCCTGAATCAAAACAAGAGTTAGAATTCTTCATTTATCTCTATCCATTAACTAAAATAAATGGAGTTCCAGAAACGAAACCTATAAAAATACCATTCAAGTTTTTGATATTTTTAGCTCAAATACAAAATCTCCTCTCAATAAAAAAACTTTATGAAAAAGCGATTAAAGTTATAGAATGTGAAGAACAAGATCTTTCTTTTGCAGAATTTAATTTCATTTTAAAGAGAACAGAGAATTGGTTAATTGAAGTGAAGAAGATTATTGAAACCACAAAAGATGTTAAAAAGAAAAATTATATTCTAAGTAAGATAGAAATTTTTACCATACCAGAAAAATTAGATAAAAAAGTAATAGAAAAATTAGACAAAAGACAATTAAAAGGCATTTCTCTTTTTATTGAATTTATTATTCAAGATATACCTCTAGAGCCTAATTTAATCCAGAATAAAATTTTTACTATTGCAAAAGAAAAATTAGAAATCCCCCCTAAAAAATTATTTGAGGCATTATACATTATAATACTTGGAAAAAAGTCGGGGCCACGTTTAGGACCTTTTATAGCTATGCTAGATAAAGGTTGGCTTTTAGCAAGATTAAATCAAGTGTTAGATTAAGATCAATAAAGTATTTAACTAGATTCTTCTTCTTTTTTAGCTCTTCTAAATTTAAACCATCTTCTTTTCTTCTTCTCTTTCAGTTTATTATAACAATCCGAACAGTAATTATACGCTTCTTCAATTAATTGTCCGCATCTTTTGCAATGTTTATGAGGATAAATATATTCTTCTGCTTGCTTTTTATATCGTTCGAATTTACTCAAGATATTTCTCCTAAATTAATAATTATAAAATTATATTTTTAATAAATTATAATTCTTTCACTCCATCTTGTGAAATCTTAATTCTAAAAAATTCCGCATTTTTTAAATCCTCTAAAATAGTTGGATTAAATTCTGGGAATTTGAGTTTAAATAATTCTTTATCTTTTATCAAATTTTTTAATTTCTGTTTCCATTCTAACATTATATCATCAATTTTATTAATGTTAACTAAGGCAAATACAGATCCACCTTCACCAGCACCAGTCAGTTTTACAGCATATACATCTGGATGGTCTTCAATAAGTTTTATAAGAAGGTTATTTGCTAATCCTATTCCATATTTAAACCCAGCATGGTACATTACCTCATTCATGATTTGATTATTCTTTTTAAAAAATTTGCCTAGTAATTTCCAATCATGTTTCATTAAAGCAAATCTAGATTTCCAAGCTAATTTTGCCATTTTTCTATATCTTTTTAAAATATTCAAATCTTTTTCTAGATATAATTTTCTTAATTTTGTATGTACATTTCCACTATCATGTAAAACTCCAGAATAACATACAATTAGAGGCAAACTTTCTATATTATAAATTTTGTCAATTCTATCATAAATTGCTATTGGTTCCATTGAGATTTTTCTATGTAGTAATTTTCCAGAATAAGAACAGAAACCTAGACCCCCTCTACTAATAGTATATCGATCAGAATAACCTGAGGTAATCTTTAAATCCTCATCCTCCACTTTTGTAGCTAATTCTGCAATTATGTCTTTATTAATGGGTAATTCTTTGTTTTTGATGCATGAAAAATTATTATATATATTGAAGTACTTAGCAAATGCATAAAGTGTAGCGATAATTATTGATGCACTACCCCCTAATCCACTTTGGCGAGGTATCGTTGAAATAATCCCAACTTCTATATTTTTTTCTCTATAGTTTTTCCAAAAGAAAGAGTTTGTTATTGAAAAACGGTATATACTAGCATACACTAATTTTATTCTTGAATTTTTGCTTTTTTTAAGCATTTTTTTATTCTTACTTAGTGTATCTTTAACTTTTACCTTAAAATTAATCTGTTCACCTGATTTTATCATCTTATAAAATATAATCCTACTATCTTCTTTAATTTCCTTTATATAAACAAATGTTGATAAAGGATTTTCATAACCGTTTATTGCTACTGAGGGCATCCAAAAGTCACCCTCAACAGCATCTAAAGGATTTATTAGATTAATTCTTGATGGTGCTTGAATTATTATATTTGGATCTAAACTATTAATGAATTTAATTATTTTGCTAAGCAATTCTATTACCATTTAAAGTCTTTATATTAATTAAAAAGAAAAATATGATTTTAAAAATTTTTTTTCAGTAAATTTAAACTAATCTTTAAAGCTTCTATAAAAAAAATCTAAGTTTTTATAATTTCACTTAAAAATGATTATGAAATGGCCAAAAAAGGTAAGTTTAAATTGTTATCATATTTAATTGAAGATTCTTTAATCTATTATAAGAGTCTTAATAAAAGTGAAATGTTATTCGCTTTTTGTATTTTTAAAGTTTCCAATACTAATCAAATAATCTTAATTTTAAACAAATTTTTGAAGAAGGGATTTTTTTATTACTATTCTATACAAATTAATATAGCAAATCGAGATATAGAGGTAATTCTTTGTTTTAGAGCTAATGAAAAAAATCAAATTATTGAATTATTCGGATTAGCTTCTCATAAACTAATTGAATATGATAATTCAATACAAATTTTGAAAAAAAGAAATCTAGAAGGCAAATTTATAAATATTTTTGTAAAAAATTTTGATTCAAGTATCCGAATTTATAAGAAACCTGAATCCATATTAATAAAAAATCATAGCTATGAAAAAATCTTGGAGTTTTATGAAATAAAAATTAAAGGTTATGAGAGTCAAAACCAAATTTTAGTCCATTTGATGAATTTCATAAAAAATCTTAACCAAAAAGGATATTTAATATTAAATTTTAAAATTATTGATAATCAACCAGCTTTAAATACATATTTCATCCGTATTAGAGAAACTGCCTTTGTAAATCATGTAAATTTTGAAGAAGATGTCAATAATTTTTTCAACTTCAATCTATTAAATAAATCAGAGATTAATTTGGCAAAGATATATCGAATACTATGGAGATTAAACTTAACAGAAGAGTTTTCTCCATTAAATAAGGTTGATACAACTTTAATACTTGGAAATAATTCTAAAATATATACCATTCTAGAATTTAATCTGAAATTTGAAGGATTATTAAAATCAAATCAAATTGAATACCAAAGGTTAAATCAAAACTTATTATTCATCGAACAAAAAATTTTATTTATAACACTCATAAAATTAAATTTTAAATTGATTTTAAAAATATTTAAAAGATTTTTTTCTAAATATTTAATTTACTTATTAATTTTAGATGAGATTGAATATCAAAAATTATTAAAGGTTGATAAAGTAAGATTATTGAAAGATATAGTAATTTTAAATTACAAAGAATTTAAAAACCTAAATTTAAAAAAATTCAAAAATTGATAAAAATTAAAAAATTCCTAATTCAATTGCTATATCTTGAGCAGAATAATCTGGATGTAACTTTATAAAAGCTTTTTTCTCCCCTTTTGAAGTAATTAAAGTATTAACTCCTATTACTTTAACATTATGGATATTTTCAATAGCTCTTTTAATTTGATTTTTATTAGCTGATTTATTTACAATAAATACTAATTTATTCTCTCTTTCAATCAAGTCAAAAGTTTTTTCTGTTATTAAAGGTCTTTTAATAATTTTGTAGAAGCTTTCCATATTAATTTAATCCCTCAAATTTATTTAATTCATTAAATGACGATTGGGTCCATAAAACCAATCTTCCTGGTAGTCCTCCTGGAGCTAAGTCATCAATCGAAAGATTATCAACGCTTACTACATCAATTCCTGCAATATTTCTCGCTGCCTTTACAATTCCAAAATCCTCTTTAATTACAATTAGTATTCCTTTTTTCCTTTTATACTTTCGTCCCCTTCTTTTCCCTTTTCCAGCTCTAATCTTTTTAGATTTTCTAATTTTAAGTAAATCTTTTTTTAAACCTAAATCACAAAGGACTGAATAGATGGCATTAGTTTTTTTGATTGTCTGAATTTTATCATCCACTACTAATGGAATTTCAGGGAGTTCATCAATAATATGACCTCTTTTTTTAATCCAGGTTTTATCAGCGGAAGCAGAAATAGCAGAAATAATTGAAAGCTTTTTTGTTTTCTTGTTTATCTTTTTTTCTATATTTTTCTCTGCTTTAATGGGGTGAGTTCTTCTCCCTCCTTTTGCAAAAGGAACTCTTCCGACATTACGGGCTGTAGAGAATCCAGAACCCTTTATTCTTGGAGCTCTAGACAGGGCATGCCCGGTTCCCCAACTTTCAGAAGTATTTCTTAATCCGGCTCTTTTATCTCTTCCCTGAATTTGTTTTTTCCTACTATAGAAGACCACATTTGCTTGCCTAATTAAATCATGTCTTGGCTTAAAAGTAAAAATCTTAGGAATGTCAATTAATGTTTTCTTATTTCCATTTAAATTATATACATTTATTTTTTCCATAATATCACGTACTTTTTAAAAATTATCTCTTTTGTTGACTTTCACGGCTTATAAATGTAATTTCCGGAGTTTTAACTGTAAAGGATTTTAATGGTCGAATTGTTTTTCTTATCCGTATTAAACGTTTTTTAGGGCCTGGAATAGAGCCTAAAAGTAATAGATAATCCCCTTTTACTTTACCATATCTAATATACCCTCCCTTTGGATTGATCTCCTCTTCATTTTCTCCTATCAGCATGATTCTTTTGTGGTATTCAGTCCTCTGATGATATCCTAACTGACCGGGTCTAGGAACCGTGTAAAGAACTCTGGCAGGGTGCCATGGACCGATACATGCGACAGCTCTTCTTATTTTACTATTTTTTCGGGTTAAGATCTTAATACCAAATCGTTTTACTGGCCCTTGAAAACCTTTTCCTTTTGTAACTGCAATAACATCTATCAATTCCCCTTCCTCTAATACATCACGAGCTCTGATTTCATTACCGAGATTTGATATAGCAAATTTAAATTCTTTATTAGGATTACCAATTGAATTTAATTTGATCTCAATTATATCAGGTTTCTTTCTTGGTAATGAAGTGAGGTATGGTTGAGTTTGAAATATTCCCCTTATCTCACTATATTCATTTATATTTTCCGTTAACCTTTTTTTAATATTTTTAAAATCGTAATTTTCAAAATCCGGGGTATTGATTTTACGTTTAAGGTATTGATTTATTTCTTTTGTATATAACTCTCCTATAACATACTTACCATATTCATCTTCATTATAAATTCTTATACCAATAAGTATTAAGGGGGGTATTTCGATTACAGTAACAGGTTTCATTAATTCTTTTCCAAAATAGGGGCTATTTTTTTGGTCTTCAATATAAGTTATATGTGTCATACCTGCTTTAAAACCAGCAAAACCTAAAAAATTTAAACTTTCTGGTTTATCTAACCAATGCCTTATTCTACCTTTGGTATTAGATGCTCTTTTTCTAGGTAAAAATGCTAATGAACCGTGACGTGGAGCATGTTTTTTTCGATGTCCCATTTGTATTCACTTTGCTTTTGAAAATCCAAATTGTGCAAAATAAAAAAAGTTTTTGTCTAACAATAACCAAATCTTTAAAGTAATAGTTTTAAAAAAGGGGTTATTTTTATTTAACTTTTTAAAATAATTAATAAATGTCATTAAAGCTTAAAGATCTGATTTACTTTCAAGAAAGAGAAAACCTTGAAGGTAAAAAAGAAGTAATTCTAACCTTAAATTGTAATAAATGTACGAACTTAAATTTACAGAAATTTGTTAATGAAAAATGCCTTTCATGCTTTTTAAAAACCTTATTTTTATTTAGAAACACAAAATTTGACTATATATCTTTCGACACGGACAATGATGAAATAAATTCTCATAAATGCCTTCCATTATTAAATTACTTTAAGCATTTGGAAAGAACTAAAAGTATTTTAAATAAAATACGAAGATTAAGGGAAAAAAAGTGTGTGTACAAAGGATTTCAGTGCAAAGTATTTAATCATGAATTTTTTAATAATTCAATAAGTGGAGATAAATATAATAATCCAATCTTTATCTATGAACTTATTAGAAATAGATTAAATTACTTTAAAACAGATTTAACATATGACTCCGTATGTAATAAATGTGTAAAATCCCATGAATTTTTATATAAA
>JAEOSD010000005.1 GCA_016840545.1 Promethearchaeota archaeon | reverse complement strand
TGTCACGTGACATTTCTGAGCGAAAATTAGCAGAACAAATGTTAAAAGATTCGGAATTACGCTTTCGTGAGCTATATGAAGAAGCTCCAAATGGTTATTTTTCGATAAGAACTGATGGAAAAATAATAAGATGTAATAAGGCTGTAACTAATCTTCTTGGTTATTCCAATGAAGAACTTTTGGAAATGTCTGTATTTGATTTATATGCGGATACAGAGGATGGAATCTTAAAAGCCAAAGAATGTTTTCAAACATTTCTTAACGGAGAGCAAATTAAAGATGAGGAGCTCCAAATGAAACAAAAAAATGGTGAATATATATGGATAAGCTTGACTGTAAAACCAATATTAGATGGAAATGACAAGATTATTGAATCACAATCCATGATAATAGATATTAGAAAACGTAAAAAAGCTGAATTAGAAGTTGCCAATTTAGCGAAATTTCCTTCTGAAAATCCATCAGCTGTATTACGTGTTGATCGCGAAAAAATTATTTATGCTAATAAAGCTGCAGAGAACTTATTTGATATACGTTCAGAAGATAAGCTTCCTAGGATATTAAAGAATTATGTGGAAAACACATATAATGAAAAAATAGTTAAAAGTTTTGAAGTCAACCTAAAAGATAGAATCTATTCCTTAACTATAACGCCTGTTAAAGATATTGATTACGTGAATATTTATGGAATGGATATTACTGATAGAAAAGTTGCTGAACAAAAAATTATAGATTCAGAGAAAAAATATCGTGATGCGTTTGAACGTGCGAATCTTTATAAAGATTTATTTGCCCATGATATTAACAATCTCCTACAAATTATTAATTCTTCCGCAGAACTCATTTCTTATCAACTCAATGGAGTAGAAAATGTTTCGGACATCCAAAATATATCCAAAATTATAAAAAAGCAAGTACAGAGGGGATCTAAATTAATAACAAATGTCAGGACTCTCTCTGACCTTGAAGATAAGGATATAGAACTTAGATTATTAGATTCATGTGAAATATTAAAAAATTCTATTGATTTCATAAATAAAGCTTATTCAGAGAGAGACATAAACATAAGTATCAATTGCAAAGAAGATAAATATTTAATAAATGCTAGTGAATTATTGCAAGATGTATTCGAGAATCTTTTAATTAATGCTATAAAGTATAATGAGAATCAAAAGATTGAGATTGATATAAATGCTTTAAAAGAATTAAAAGAAAACAGGAATTACATTAAATTTGAATTTATAGATAACGCAATGGGTATCCCTAATGATAAAAAAGGGATATTATTCAAGGAAGGTTATAGGAGAGAGAAGGGCACTAAAGGGATGGGGTTAGGCTTGTCATTAGTTTATAAAATTGTGCATAGTTTCAACGGTAAAATCTGGGTTGAGGATAGAATTGAAGGAGATTATACAAAAGGAAGTAAATTTATTCTTCTAATTCCAGAATATTCTTATTAATTTAATTTTTTACGCTAAATACCTTAAAGATATTCACTCTTAACTCGTGTAAACATTGTAAAGATTAGGATTGCAATTCCGGTGAATATAAAAAACCAATAAACGCTCCATGTTGCGACTACAAATCCTGTTACTATATTAAGTAGGGCCATTGAAAGGCTCTGGAACATATTTATTGTACTAAGAACTGTTGCTCTATTTTCGGACTCGATTTGTTTATTAATTCCATGCATATAAATTAAAAACCTTGGATATCCAAACCCAACAATAATAAAAAGAATTATAACTCCTAGAATAGGATTTGTTGTTAATCCTAAGGATATAAAAGCTATTCCATTAATGATGTCCACAACAATTAAGAATTTTAATTTTTTTTCAATTTTCTTAAGAATTTTAGGATACAAATATGCAAGTGATGCGTTTGTTAAATTCATTCCAGAAAGAATGAACCCCCATATCAACCGATCAACTCCAATCGCATCAAGATAAGGTTGATAAGTCCAAAATAGAAGGAAGATCAAGATATTAATAAACAGTCTATCAATACTGAGAATTCTTAATATTTTATTTTTCTTTAATTCCTTAAATCCGTCCTTGATGATAGATAAATACCTTTCTGTTTTAACTTTATTATCGTACTTAGGTTCATGATATGTCAGGGAAACAATAAATGCTCCAATATAAATAATCCCCAAGCAAGTCATGGTAAATTGTAAAGATACATATTCAGCTATAAATGGACCTAGTGGTGCTGAAATAGTTAAGGCAATTAGATTCACTACTCGGATATTTCCCATAACTTTTGGCAGTTTATCTTCCTCACCAGATATCTTTAATGAGCTGTATAAAAATGCTTCATCGGTTCCCGAGATTAAGGAAATACTAAATGCCCATAAGGTTTCTGCTATATAAAATAAGAATATGTTAGGAATAATACTATATGCAAAAGCTGCCATAATCACTGTCAAAGCAGAAAGCATTAATCCCTTTTTTCTTCCCAAGTAATCTGCAATAGCTCCGGAAGGAATTTCTAATAAAAAAATCACAAACATAAAATATGCTTGCAAAATCATTTGTTCTGGAAATGAAAGTCCCCCCCATTTACTCATATAAATAAAATAAACAGCTCTAACAGTATGAATTCCTAAAATGAAATGATACAAATATGCCTTATATATGTTTAGTCTGTATTTCCTCCTATCGTGCTCTTTACTCATCAATTCTTGTTCAGATTTCATTTTATTATGCTTTTATAAGATTTGAACTTCAGAATTTGTATATGTCTAATAATATGTGATAATTCTTCATATTATTAATAGAACTCTATGTGAAGTAATATTGAAGTAGGATTTGAGAGTGTAGAATTAATAATTTTAAAAATAAAAAAAAGATAAGAAGAATTTAATTTTGATAATTATATTTACATTAATTTCATAGCCAAGTCCATGTCCTCGAGAGTCAACTTCTTCCTCCCAGCATGACGAGTCATTTCCAAAGCTTTATTTGTGACTCCTTTAGCAGTTTTCTCCAAATAATCTATCAGAGCATCTACTGCATCCCGTGCCACCATCTCAGCAGCATTATCTTTCATTAACTTCCGAACAGGACTCCAGGCAAATACTTTTTTAGCCATATTTTTTTCCTCCACTTTATAATTTCATATAATTTTTCTCAAAGTTCACATTTTTCAACATGAACTTTATTATATTATAATACTTCTTTCAAATATTTAAAAGTTGCGTGAAATTTCCGATAGAATATGTTTTGGTTAATAATTTCACCCGATCGACAAAAGTACGATGTCTGAGAAGAAAAGCCATAGAAATAGTTCTGAGCCATTAGATCAGAGATTTTTTTCAATCTTCAAATTTGTGATTTAACGATTGTAATACTCGTTAATTTCAATCTAAATTTGTTTAAAACTGTCCCAATTAACCAAAAACTTCTTATATATTATCTAGACTAAATTATTGTTAGTTTTTTAAAATATTGATTAATATCAATCAATATTGAAATAATTTCTAAGTTTACTTTAGATTTTAGGGCCAATAACAAGATTACTCTAACTCAATTGATAAAACTAAATATATTAAATTTATGAATAACAATTATTATTAATTAAAAATAGCTAAGGCTTAATTTATATGGAAGGGAAGATTTTAATTACAGCAGCAGCGGGGAATGTAGGCTCTGAAATTGTGAAGGCGTTAAAAAAAAATAATATTTCCTTTAAAGCTGCTGATATTAAGGATGTCAGGGACGTTGTGGGAAATGATATAGATTATGTATATTATGATCTAGAAAATCCTGAAACTTATGATGACGCATATAAAGATGTGAAGAAAATGTTTTTGAATCGTCCTCCTCATATGACGGAATTTAAAAATTCTATTTTTCCGGCTATTGATGCTGCTAAGGAAGCGAGTATTGAACATATTGTATTTTTATCAATGATAGGTGTGAATAAGAGAGTTCCGCATTATAAAATCGAAAAATATCTAATTAAAACTGGCATTAATTATACTTTTTTGAGAGCAAGTTTCTTCATGCAAAATTTAATTAATGTCCATGGAGAAATTATACGAAAAGAAAAAGATCTTTTAATTCCTGCTGGTAAGGGAAAAATTAGTTTTGTAGATATTCGGGATATAGCCGCTGTTGCAGTAAAAGTATTTAGAGATACATCAGGTGCTTTTCTAAACAAAACACTTAATTTGTCTGGCTGCGAAGCTCTAGATTTTTATGAGATTTCTGATCTAATGACAAAAGAATTAGGGAAAAAAATCACCTATTCTAATCCTAAATCAAAAGTTTTTGTAAATAAAATGTTAACATACGGATTTCCTAAAGATTTCGTTAAAGTAATGAAAATGATATATTTTATTGTTAGACTAGGGAAAGCAGATCAAATATATCCTGATGTAGAAGAAATTTTAGGAAAAAAACCCATAACCATGAGACAATTCATCAAGGATCATACTGATAGGTGGTTAGAATAAAAAAAAACAAATTTTTTAATAATAGCTTTAGTGATTATTATATACAAAATAACTAAAAATGATAAATTCAAATGTTATTTGTCGAATTAAGTCCAGAAATGCAAATTTCAGGAGCACTTGCTTTTATTCATAATCTCATAACAATTCTACTAAGTATTTTAGTACTTTCAAAAGCAATAAAAACAAAAAAATCAATGCTTTATATCTTTTCGATTTTTATGTTATTTTCAGCTGCGGGTTACTACCAGGTTGGTCTTAATTACATATTTTGGGTTTTTACTCAAAATATTTTTACTTATCAGATAAAATTATTGATAGGCACTGCGGGAATAGGAATTGCAACAGTTTCTTGGCTTTACATATACTTTGTCATGTTATTTAAAAAAAAAGTAAAATATACAGTGATAGGTTATGTTATTTATGTTATTATTTTCTACATTTATTTGATTTATTTCCTTTTTATAGCCTCTGGTGCTCCTATCCTAGAAATGATTGGTTCAGATATTTTTCCTTATGAAATTAATTATACTGGTTTCGTATTAATAGCTTTTCTTAGTTCTCTTATTATTAATACAATTACCACTTATCATTTAGGTATTGTATTGATGAGAAAGAGACAGAGTCGTGAACTTCAATGGAAAGGTAGGTTTTTAGTGATCGGTATGACAATTATTATGATTTCGGTTAATATTGATTTGATGATTGCAGATATAATTGAGATAATTATCATTATCAGGATTCTAGGAATTATCGGAATATTCTTCATTTACCTCGGATTTATTTTACCGAATTGGATAAGAAAAATTATACACATAGAATTAAAGAAATAAATAATTCAAGTTAAAATTCTATTTTTTTTTATAAAGAAAAAGAGTTCTATTATCCTAAAGGCTTTATAAGTATAGAAGAATCTTTTTTAATTTCTAAAAGTGTGAACGCCGTAAATTATCAGATTATCATCTTCAAATATCTGATTTATAGCTTTTTACTAATTTAATAATTCTATTATCCTAACAATCTTATTCAATTTAAGTTAAATTTAGCTAAGATTCATCCTATAAGAATTATGATTTCATAACTTTTTTCGCATCACATAAATTCCCTTCAATTCTTTAAATACGGAAAAACCTTCCGAAAGAAATAGGGAGTATGGACCATGATAGTTATGAGCATCTGATTTATCATTTTTAACTGGATAAGATTCGACATAATCATATTTCTTGCTTTTATAATATTCGCATACTTCTTTTAAGAGCAATCTAGCAACACCTTTCTTTCGATAAGAAGGATCGATTAAAAAACAAACTATACCTGCGATTTTCTTTTCACCATCAGCCTCATCTTTAAAAAGAACATATGAATAATTTTCTTTTGAATTAGCATTACACCATCCAACCGGTTTTTCATCTAAATACGCAAAAAAGCCTTTCATCTTTCCAGAAGTAATTAGTGCCTTGGATGAATTTCTATTTTGTTCTTTGGTTCTTTTAGCCCACTTTTTCCTTGAACCCTCGATATGATAAAATTGACAATAACAACCAGCCCAATCGGGATTATTAACAAATCCAACGTTATCGAAAAAATGTAAAAAATCTTCCATTAAATCTGAAGTTAAAGGTCTAATTATGATATCCATTATAATCTCACTTTCTCTTAACTATTTAATTTTTATCATATTTATTTATAATTCTTATTATGATAAGTTTTAATTTTATGAACTATAATTTCAAAGAGAATGAAATTAAGATTAAAGTATTAGATATAATCAGAGATTTATTACTTTATTGCCCTGGTATTTACAATAGCATTTAGCATTACTTTAAGATTTTCAAACATCTGTTCTCTAAAGTCAAGACCGATTTTAAGAAATAGAATGGAAACTAACTTTTCCTCTAAATCTTCTTCGATATGGAATTGTTCCATTAGCCGAGATAAATTACTGTCATCAATAACTCTCAATCCAACGATTATAACTCTCTTTTTTCTTATTTTTTTAATTATATCAATTAAAATATCTTTCCATTTAGGATCAATATCTTCTTTATCCCGTGCATCAAAAATTACAAACGCACCGTCTGTATTTGCAAGATTATAATTATCATAAGGAAAATTATTAATAATTAAACCATTTTTATATGCAAATAACTGTTCTTGAGCACTGTCTTTAATTGTTGAATATTCACCTAGTTTGTCTAACTCGGTTATAGTATGGAAACCAGGACTCCAATTCAAGTTTTCAGTAATAAAGGATAATTCTAGAATAATAAGCTTTTTCAAGGTGGAAATTATGAGATCTGCTAATTCATCTTTAATCATATCTTTTTCTTTTTGCTTTATTCTTAATATATAATGATATGCAATCAACTTAAAAGCATCTGAAACGTTGGTACCATCTAGAGCGCTCGTTTCTGTATAAGATAATCCCTTTTCTGAAAGAGCATTTGCCAAATCTTCTCCCTGTTGAAATGAAACTACTCTATGATCCTCTAAATCTGTTTTATTACCAGCAATCACCATAGGTATCTCTTCTTCTTTAATATATTCTGTTATTTCATCATACCAATTTTTAACATTATCAAATGATTCGCGATTCGTGATATCATAAACAATAAAAGCTGCCTCAGCTCCAGAATAATACAACTTTCTGAACCTTTTAAAGTATTGCTGAGCTCCTATGTCCCATAAAGTTAAATTAATTTCATTTCCTTGAAAGGTAAACGTATGTGCTAAAATATTTAAACCGATGGTGGGACGGTAATCAAAAGAAAACTTCCGTTCTACAAATCTACGAATAATAGAGGTCTTACCAACTTCATGATCCCCGACAATAACAAATTTAAATGCATATGCTCCCCTTTCTTCAAGATCACCGACTTGGTATATTTGTTGTTTAAGTTTTTCATGTCTGTCCACTTCCTCCTCAAAATTTGGAATGGCTAATTGAAGTAAATCATCTTCCTGAGCGTGTAATATCTGTGCACTCTTCTCGGTGAGGAAATAAGCATAAGGTGATATTTCGTCAATAGAGGCCATGCTTGTCAAAATTAGGCTTAAAATTCTTTCTTGATCAATTGAAACAAATAATAATCTATATTCGTCAGTATCAAAACTAGCGGTACCAAATTTCTGAAACGCAAACTCATTTCTTATTCTTTCAAGTACTGGATTGATTAAAGTAGTCAAGACGGAAACAATTTCAAGGTCACTACTAATATCTTTTCTTTTTTCTCCAGCGATAATTAAACCTTCAACGTCAGATATAATAACTGCTTCCAGTTGCTGGAATCTATCTAAAAAACTACTTAATAACTCACGAAAAAGTTTATTCCTTTTAATAACCAATTAAAGCGCCCCTTTTTTTTGATTTAGATCAATTTTAATCTTAAATTATACTTACAAATAATATAGCAACCCATATTTTTAAAAATGGTTATTTATTAATCATTATTTTCTACAGAAAATGAAGGATAAAGAATAGTTCTAACTTAAATCTTTGATTGAGTTTAACATTACTTCCAGTTGATCATAGATTTCAAGGCGATATTCAATACCAAATTTAAAAAATAGTAAAGAAGTCATTTTATTCTCTATGTATTTATTTATATTAAATTCTTCCATTAGTTGAGACCAATCAATAGCTTCAGATACTCTAATTCCTATTAGGGCTACTTTATTCTCAGTAATGTTATTTATAATTTTTATTACAGTTTCTTTCCATTTTGGTTCAATATGCTCCTTTTCTCGGGCATCAAAAATTATAAATACTCCATCAGAATCAGAAATATCAAAATCATCAAAGAGAAAATTCTTTATAACTAAACCATTTGAATATTCATATAATCTTCTCTCTCTATCGTCTTTTACCTTCTCACAATCACAAAGCTTATTAATTTCTGTTAAAATTTGTAAACCAGGACTCCAAAGAGGATTTTCAGTGATAAAAGAAATTACAAGTTTTTCATTTTTATCTAAGATCGAATTTAATATATTCATCAAATCTAGCCTTAAACGTTGTTCCTCTATTTCTATACTTCTCATTATATAATGATAAGCAATTAAACTGAATGCGTCCCCTACATTTTCCCCTGTTTTTGCACTAGTTTCTATATATGAAATCCCACCTTCATAATGCTCACTAGATAAGTCGTTTATTACTTCCACTGCTTCCTTATAGTCAACAACTCTCTGATCAGTTAGATCAATCTTATTTCCAATAATGACAATCGGGAGTTGCTTATATTTTAATATATTTCTAAATTCATGATACCAATCTTTTACATTCAAAAAGGAGTCCCTATTTGTCACATCAAACATAATAAATCCTGCTTGAGCACCAGTATAATAAGTTTTGCGGAACCTTTTAAAAAATTCTTGGGCACCCAGATCCCACAAATTAAATGTTATTTCATTTTCATATAGTTCGATAGAATGAGACAAGATGTTAAGCCCAATTGTAGCACGGTAATCTTGAGAAAATTTCTTTTCTACAAATTGTCGAATTATTGATGTTTTACCTACTTCATGATCACCGATAAATATACATTTAAATTTATACTTACCACCTGAATCTAGTCTCATTTGATATATTTGATCTTTTATCCTACCAGAATTTTCAGAAAGACTTGCTTCAACTTCAAAATTCGGTATAGTTAATTGAATGAGGTCTCCATCTTTTGCATTTAATATTTGGGAGGTCTTCTCTGCTAGAAAATATCCATATGGACTAATTTTATCAATTGAACCTAGAGTATTTAGAACTATACTTAAAGTTGTAGTTTCATCAATGGAGATAAACAACAAACGGTAATTTTCCGTATCAAAACTTGCAGTTCCAAATTTCTTAAAGGCGAATTCGTTCCTCATACGTTCTAAAATAGGTTGGATTAATCCAGTTAGAACCGACACTAATTCTAGATTTACACTAACTTTCTTTTCTCCCGCAATTACAAATCCTTCATGATCAGAAACAATCACTGCTTCGAGATCATCATCAATTTCCAAGAATTTGGTATATAATTCTTTGAAGAGTGGGTCAATATTTATTGCCATCGTAAATCCTCAATAGTAATGAATATTAATATCATATTAGAATGTAATATAAACATGGATAATGTTAAACAACATAAACTTAAAAATAGTAATTTTATATTTTATTAAAGCGTTTTCGGATTGTAATGGTTAATTGTATTATCTGTCATTTGGGGATGAATGAAGTTGACAGTTTTCAAGAATGCCCAAATGGTCATCCGACTCATAGTGATTGTTTACGAGAATGGTTACTCCACTCTTCAAACTGCCCATTGTGTAATGAGCCATACCCTCAAATTATTATTGACAAATTCAAAACTTATATTAACAAGAAAGAATTGGAAAAACAGAAAGCATTTGAACAAGAAAATAAGAAAGAAACGGTAAAAAAAATAGAAAAGGTTACTGATCAAATAGCATTTATGAAATTTATTGAATCGATTGAAATTTTGATTGAACAAAAAGAATATGATTATGCATTATCTAGATTAGAAATGCATAATGAACAAAATATATCGACCGAGAAAGGCAGGATGATTACTTTTCTTAAAGGCAAAGTAAATTATTTAAAAGGGAGATATGATTTAGCAATAAACTTTTTGTTCAAATTAGTTAAGGAAAAATTTGATTATCCTGAAGGATTTCTTTATCTTGGTAAAGCATACGAGGCGCTTGGATTAGCTGATAAGGCACAGTGGGCTTATGAAAGAGTTAAATAAGCCTTTAATTTTATAATACTTAGATTATGAAAAATTTTTGCTTAACAATTGCTGGTTCAGATCCAACTTCTGGGGCTGGTATTCAAGCAGATATTAGAACTTTTGACAGATGCGGAGTTCATCCTTTTTCTGTCATAACAGCAATTACATATCAATCTGCTAAAAAATTCCTTGGATATAAATCTCTTTCAGATACACTTGATTTTCAATTAGATGCTATCTTTAATGTTTATCCAATTAAATATGTAAAAGTGGGTATGATCCCGGATGGAAAAGCACTTGAAATTATTGTTGATATCATCAAAAGAGAGGATTTATTTGTGGTATATGATCCTGTATCAATATCTAGCGTAGGAGAAAGACTTTCGAGTGAAGGATTAGAATTAGAAATTGAACGAGACCTATTTCCTCATGTGAGAGTTCTTACACCTAATCTTTCAGAGGCAGAGTGGTATTCTAATATAAATTTAAAAGAGCTTAGATTAGAAAATGTAGACGAACTCAAGAAAATGGCGAGAATCCTTTTAGAAAAACTATATACTGGTAAAAAATTAAAGAATGAAGAAAAAGCAGTTGTAATTAAGAGTGGACTAAGTAATCAAAATGAAATCTATGATGTTCTTAGTTATAATAAAAAAGTAGAATTTCAATTTAAATTAGATTTTATAATTTTTAAAAAAAAGATAACTTCAATTGAAGGAAATATCCACGGAACAGGATGTGTATTTTCCTCTGCTATAACTGCATTTCTTTCCAAAGGATATTCTCTTCCAAAAGCTATTGAAATGGCAGAAGCTTTTTTTGATGAAAAGTTTCAAAACTTTATTGAATTACCAGATACAGGTAAAGTAATTGCCCTAACTGCTTCTGATGAAGAATTAAATGTTATAAACCAAATTAAGGAAGTTTATAATTATATTTCTAACATGAGAAAATTTACCGAATTAATCCCGGAAGTAAGATTAAATATTTCATGTTCTCTCCCAAACGCAAAAAATAAATCTGAAATTGCAGGAATAGAAGGTCGAATAACAATTGTAAATAGTTATCCAAAAGCTTCTGGTGAAATTAAATTTGGAATCTCAGATCATACAGCAAGATTAATCCTTGCGGCTAAAAAGTTTGATAATTCCATAAATTTCGTTATGAATTTAAAATATAATCCTAAATGGATATCTTTAATTCAAAAAAATACAAAATTGAAATTACATGAAATAAAAAGGGAAAAACAGCCTAATGAAATAAAAGAAAAAGAATTTTCTACTATGCAGTGGTTAATTAAAGAGAGTATTAACGAATCAGGTAAAATACCGGATATTATTTGGGATAAAGGGTCTATAGGAAAAGAAGCTATGATGAGGTTATTTGGTAAAAGTTCAAGTGATATGATTGAAAAACTTAAAATAATTCTTGATACGATTTAGAGATTTTATAATATCTTTTTAGATGCCTTCTTTTCTAAGGCATCTCTTAAAATTTTAATTGCGCAGAATTCACCGCACATACTACATACCTCATCATCTATATTTCCATTTCTATAATGTTTCTCTCTTGAGAGTTCGGGATCTATTGATTGGTTTATCATTTCTTCCCAGTCAAGATTTTTCCTTGCGATATCCATTTTGTAATCCCAATCTGATGCCTTTTTACCATATTTAGCAATATTTACTGCGTGAGCAGCTATTTTAGAGGCAATAACACCTCTTTTCACCTCATCCTTATTTGGAAGTGCTAAATGTTCAGAGGGAGTAACATAACACAAATAATCAGCACCCGCTAACCCAGCAAGCACACCACCAATAGCACTGACAAGATGATCATAACCAGGAGCTATATCTGTGACTAATGGGCCCAATACGTAAAATGGCGCTCCATCGCATATAGATTTCATAATTTTAATATTTCTTTCAATTTCATGTGCAGGAATATGACCAGGTCCTTCTACCATAACTTGGATGTTTTTATCTTTAGCTCGTTTAACTAATTTCGATATTTCCATTAACTCTTGAACCTGAGCATAATCTGTTGAATCAAAAATACAGCCAGGACGCATCCCATCTCCAAGCGAAAGTGTAAAATCGTATTCTGTTGCCATTTCAAGTAAATAATCATAATTCCTATTAAAAGGGTTCTCTAAATCATTTTCGAGTATCCATGCAGCCAAAAAGGTTCCACCACGAGATACGACTCCCATGTGTCTTGGATGCTCCTGTAAATAATTAACAATCTCTTTAGTTACTCCTACATGTATGGTAAAAAAATCTACTCCTTCTTTAGCTTGTTCTTTAACTACATTAAATAAATCATCTTCATCAAAATTAATAATTGCCCCTTTTTTTTCAATAGCTCGTAAAGCTGATTGGTAAATGGGTACAGTACCTATAGGAACTTTTGTTTCGCTAAGTATTAAACTTCGAATTTTTTTAACATCTTCTTCAGTCAATCCTGTACTTAAATCCATAACTGTATCTGCTCCATATTTAACAGCGATTTTAGCTTTTTCTACTTCTCCTTGAATATCACACACTCTTTTACTTGAACCAATATTTGCATTAATTTTCACTAATAAGCCTTCACCAATTCCTAAAGGATCTGTATCTCGTTGATTCGATTTAGGAATAATTATCCGACCGTTCGCTATACCCCGTCTTATGACTTCTAATTCAACTTGCTCATTTTTGGCAACAATTTCCATTTCTTTGGTAACTTTTCCTTCTTTAGCAAGTTTCATTAATGTGGACAAGATTTATGACCTTTTAACTACGCATTTAAGTTAGTAGTTTTATATAAAATACCTATTGCAAAATAATTATTAAAGAAATAAATTCTTTCGTTTAATAAAAAAAAGTAATGAAAGAAAAACTCTTTTTTTTATAATAAGATTTCAATTAAACAAATCAAGTTTTTAGTTGTTTTAAAAGTTCTAAATTTCTAAGCAAGCTTTATATATATGTTAAGTATAGTATTAATTCGATTTAATAATTTTAAAGAGAGTAAATTAATTATACTTAAGTATACCCAATTTTTAGCTGTTTTAAAAGCTCAATTAAAGATTCAGTTAATTTATAGTTTTTTAATTCTTCGAATGGGACAAATTTGGCTTCTAATGCATCAGAATCAGGAATGGGTTGTTGTTTTTGATCCCCACTAACTTGTTCTACAAAATAATTGATCAAAACATAGTGATATTCAATCTTCCCATCGTTATCATACATTATTTTATCAATTATCCCTGCCAATTTTGTAACTTTTACTTTAAATCCTGTCTCTTCAAAACCCTCTCTCTCAGCCGCAACAATTACTTTTTCACCAAGTTCTAAATGCCCACCTGGTATTGACCAATATCCGGCATCTGGATTATATTTTCTTTTTACTATTAATAATGATTTGTTTCGAATTAGAAGAATCCCTACCCCTATCATTGGAAAAAGGGGATAATGTCGATGCTTATAGAGTTCCTTCTCTTTTTTATCTACCATTGAAGGTAATAATAAATTTTATGTAATAAATTTTATATTTCATGTCTAAATAATAAAACGCAAAATTTTATACTTAAAAATAAATCTTACATAATTGACCCAAACGAGATATCCTATAACCTGATTTCTTTTATTAGTAAAAATAATATAAATTCAAAATTAAAATCTTCTCCAGATTGAAATAAAATTTGCGTTTTAGCACAAATATATTAATTTTTTATCAATGTTATCGTTCTTTTTTGACCAAAATATAAATACTTTTATTTATATTAAGTTGACAATTTTTAACACAATTTTTATAAATAAATGGCGAAATTAAAAATGATTAGATTAAAAAGGAAGTTTAAAAGCATCTCTTTATTGCTATGCATTACTTTAATAATATTGCTTTCATTTAATAGTCCTTCTAGCTTTTATAATTCTTCTAATAACGATTTTAAATTTACTGGTCAAGATATATTAAACTATAAGAGTTTAGGACATACTTTTATCTATACACTAAACGGTAAACAATATTTAGCAGAGTATATAACAAAAGAAAAAGTTGAGGGGATGAAAAATGATGGAGTGCTTGAGGAAACAAGAAGAAGTTACAATGATATTATCGATGGTCATGGTACAGGATATTCTAAACCCTCAGCAGAGGATTTGGATTCTCTTATTGGAAAATTATCATTAATAGGATTAGTATCAGATTACAAACGAGGTTATAAAGCTACAGCAGATATTTCAACAGAAATATACTTTCCGGTAGTTGGAGATCAAGGTTTGCAAGGTTCTTGCACCTCATGGGCTAATGTATATTATGCATTTGGATATTTAGAAGCAAAAGATTATGGATGGGATGCAAGTTCTGGAAATCCAAACTACTTATTAAGTCCAGCTTGGTCATATAATAAAATAGCTGCTTATGATTATGGCTCTATGCCAGTAGAGACTGCTCAACTTATAAAAGAATGGGGTGTAGCAACTTTAAGTACTATGCCTTATGATGATATGGATGTTAATAGTTGGGGAGATGAAGATGCCTGGCGAAAAGCCCCTTATCATAGACCCCTTGATTATACTCTAATTACTTATATAGGTAATTCAACCATTGATGTTATCAAAAGTATACTAGACAGTGGAACTCCAGTTACTATTGGAATTGATGCATATCAATTTTACAATGGATTGAATGATACTTCAGGAGATTATATACTATCTTCGGATGAATATAATGGAGGTGGATTAAATCATGCACAATGTATTGTGGGATATGATGATTCCATTTCAGAAGGAAGTGATCTTGGAGCCTTTAGAGTGGTTAATTCATGGGGAGTTAACTGGATGGATAATGGATATTATTGGTTAACTTACGATGCGTTTGACGAATTCGGAGCTCATCCTAGCCAATTTATACTTTATCTAATGGATCGAATTGATTATAATCCTAATATAATTGCTACTTGGAAATTTAGTTCTGCGCCTACTAGAATGAGTGATATAGTCACATTAGGAGTAGGTCCTCATAGTGCTCCATTAGATTCCATAACTCCTCATTATGATGCTGATGTTAATAACCTACTTCCAGAATTTATGGCATTTGATTTTACAGATTTTGTTTCTTTTTATAACGCAAATAACGATGTATTTTTTTATCTTGAGATTGGTCCAGCTGATATTATTGGAACAATATCATCATTTAAACTTGAAAGATATTTAGGGGGAATTCTCCAACAAATTTCCCAAGAATCACCTGATGTTCCAGAAGCAACTCCAGGATATGTAAATGCAACATTTATGATTTTTAATCACGAATTAGAACTAAATTTAAAGGCTCCGACAAATCCAAAAATATACAATTCTTATCAGATTGAAGCTATAGTAATTAATAATGGTGTTAGTGGTGAAACTAATGTAGATTTTGATTTGTTGCTCAATAATATTCTAGTTCATTCAATTACTATACCTAGCCTTCCAAGTGGAACAAATACAACTATTATTTATCCATGGACACCTACAGATTATGAGGTTTATAATTTCACGGCATATGTGCCTCCGGTGCCTGGAGAAACGTATAGATCTAACAATTATGCTATTGAGATATTATATATAATGGGTCCAATTTTTTACGATGACTTTGAAAGCGGCTTATCTCAGTGGGTATCCATAACAGGGTTTTGGCATTTAACTGACAATAGTAGTGCATGGGTAAATCCATATCATTCACCGATTCATTCTATGTGGTTCGGTAATGAATCTACTGGAAACTATGAAACAGGTTTTCGAGAAATAGGAAATCTAACATCAACCTCTATTAACTTAATGACTATCGGTGTGGCTTTCTTAGAATTTTACCATTGGCGAGAAGGAGAGGGAGGTGGTTATGATATTTCTTATGTATATATATCCATTGACGGAATTAATTGGGATCTCATTTATCAAACTGATGAAACTTACGTTCTTCCATGGGAAAAAGTATCTATTGATATCTCTGCTTATACTGGGAATCCATCAGTGCAAATAATGTTTCGATTTGATACTGTTGACGATCTTTATAATTATTATAGAGGTTGGTTAATAGATGACGTAGTGATTATGGGTACAGGAGTAGTTATACCTCATGATTTAAGAGTTTCATTAGAAGTTCCTGAGTTTCCTACAATTTCTAATACTTACTCTATTAATGCTACAATTACTAATACTGGAACGAGTGACGAATCGAACGTAGATCTTTTCTTCTATTTAGACGATATTTTGATAGATTCTATTCATATATCAAATTTTCCTTCTGGGACCAGCCAAACCATTAATTATCTATGGACGCCTGACTATGGAGATTATAGTTTTAAGGCATATGCCCCACCAGTATTTGGAGAGACTTTTACAGTAGATAATCTTGAATTGAAATTAATACCACTCCATAAGATAATACTATTTGATGGCCTGATACATAACTACACATTTGCGATATTTGGCCAAACTTTTCTTATGCAATATGTATACTCATCTCTTTCAGAAAGAAACTTTCATCTTGATTATTCATTGTATAACGGAAGTATTCTTCTCCAAAAGGGCTATTGGGATGTAGATAGTCAAACAAGAATTATGACTGATTCTTTTGGAGGGTTTAGTTTTGGTTACGGAACACACACACCTCTATGGATCTTTACAGATAGTTCTCTCGGTGATGAAATTCCCATATCGGTTGCTGGTTCAGACCATACGTTTAACGTATCAGATGAATTAACCTATAATCTTCCTGATTTTGGATTGGTAGAAGTATGGGTGTTAGAAGATTTAGATTTTCCAGGTAGTATTGCGTGGTATGAGAAAAATTCAGGTCTACTACTAAATAGCACGTTTCTTTATGAGCTCGGGATGACAACTGGTAACTACTCACTTACTCTTGTTTATTCTAATTACTTTGAGGTTGAAAATGGAAATGGTATCCCAGGCTATAACCTACTATTTATTATTGCGTCTCTAGGTGTAATAATACTGCTCTCAGCAAAAGTAAAATTTAAAAAAATCAAGAATTTTTAATTTTTTTTTTTTATTTTTAAAACTTAAGTATTTTCAAAAGATATTTGGATCTTTTAAAAACGTATTTTATATTGGCAATATGAAATTTCAAATTTATTAGTTAATTAGATAGATTAACGTAAATTATCTAAAAATCACTTCAATCTAAAGAGTAAGGTCAGAAGAAATTTGAACCGAATTTGGCCATGGTATTGGCCTAAAAATGGGATGCCTGAAAAAACTGAGCCATTTACTTGGATCATTAAGGGAAAGATGGCAGCCAGCTGGTGGCCAGACCTTTCTCTATATGAAGCCTATAAAAAAGAAGGGATTTCAGTAATAGTAAATTGTTCTGAATTCGATAATCACAATGATGTTCCTATAGAGTTTATATATTATCATATTAATGTCCCTGACTATGGAATTCCAAGTAATAAGCAAATTAGTAAATTTCTTCAAATTTGTGAATCATATATTCAAAAAAAGGAAGCAATAGTAGTTCATTGCGTAGCGGGATGTGGTCGAACCGCCCAATTTATTATTGTGTGGGCAGCTAGTAATGGATATATTCCAAATAGCATAGATCCTGTAAAGTGGATACGAAAATTAAGACCTTGTAGTTTAGAAACTAAAGAACAGATGGCTCAAGCTAGAAAATTAGTTAAAGCATATCAAAAAAATCATTAGTGAAAAGCTTATATTACATTACTTTTATATGTTTATTAAATTCCGAATTTATGTATTGGTATAAAAATATTATTGCAAAATGGAATTTAGATTTTAGGCTCGCTTATGAATAAAACAGACTACCTTTATATGATTCTTGATAACATTCTGGTTTTTAATATAAATTTGCCACCAGAATTTCAAGGTAATGGATTAAACGGTCATCTTAATACATTTGATGAATATGGATTAAAAGTAATAGCAGGATTTAATAAAAATTTCTTAGAACATTTTTTAAAAATTTCAAGGGGTAAGACTCAGAATGATATTAAAGATACGTTAAAAAAAATGGAAAAAATTTCCTATATGGTTGGACCAACAGGAAATTTAAACTATCTGACGCCTGAACAAGTAGATTTTATCCTAACAAAAATTCAAACTCTTAAATTGGAAGAGATTAATGAAGAAAAGATTGGTTTAGTGGCAGATGATTTATTGAGAGAACAATTTGGTGCTCCTGGTAATTATAGTGCCGCCGATGCGATGGAAAATCAGCTTTCAAGCGCAGCATTTTATTTAATGAATATGGGGTACACCGATGAAGAGATTCAAGAAAAATTTAATGAGGTAAGGCGCCATCCTTCAAAACTAGGAGAATTGTTTACACTTCCCCAGAAGGAGATTTACAGCATGCCTACAGAAATTGAACAGTCCTCTACGGTTTCTCCTCCTAATAGTTCAGAGGCAGAGGTAGATAATAATCAAAGTTTCAATGATGTTATTGCTCGTCATGTCCAATCAATTCATCAAGATATTACAGAAGAAAGAGCACAAAAGGTGGATGAAATTCTCCAAGAGATCAAAGCTCATGTCAAAGATAGTATGTCAGAATTGCAAAAAAAAGTATTTAAACAAATGCATCCCGATAGATTAAATCGGGCATTAAAAATGCTTAGAACTACGAAACGAAAATCAAAACGAATGCAACTTTATCTCGAATGGTTTTCAGAAAGTTTTCTTCTTTCGAAAATTGAATTAAAGGTAGAACACTGGCAAGTATCTTCTTCAGCAGGACATGGAAGTGCCGGAGTATATACTGCTGGCATTGATTTTTCCCGTTATGACAATATCATAAGAGAATTTCCGGATAATAAATTAACTAAGGTTGTAAATATAACTCGAAAAATATTGCAAAATCCTTCGAAAAAAGCAATTCAGAAGCTAGGGCAAGATCTGATAGCCGAAACTGGCTTTGATGAGCACCTCTATTTTACAGATTAATTACATTTTTCCGGATTATTTCTCAGAAATTTAAGGACATAGATTTATATCCGATTTTTTCTATTTACCAAATAGTAATCTGAAAATCGAAAAAGAGAGTATCTTAATGCGAAAACTCAAATTATATAAAATTATTCTCGTTTGGGCATTCATATGTGAATTTTTACTTTTCAATATAGCTTTAAACATAAATGGAGTTTTGGGAGAAGAAGATAAAATACAAATTTATACTGCAGATAGTGATCTTTATGGCGTCGTAATGTCATCTGATGGGCAATATTTTGTTGCAAGAAGCGGATATGAGATATTTTTTTTTAAAAAAAACAATTACGTGCCTTTATGGGACTTCACTATAGAGGGAGGTTCAGCGGTGAATTCAATCTCGATCTCGTCTGATGGGCATTATATAGCAGAGGGGAGCGATAATGGCAGGATAAATCTTTTCGATAGATACAACCACACTCCTTTATGGTATTACTTTACTCACTATATGGTATATTCAGTAGCAATCTCATCTGATGGGCAATTTATCGCTGCGGGAACAGGGCTTAATCCTTTGATAGGCGCTCTCTTTATCTTTAATAGGACAAGCAGTACTCCTTTGTGGAATTATACTACAGGAAATTTTATATCTTCGGTAGCAATCTCATCTAATGGGCAGTATATTACAGCAGGAGGATGGGATAAAAAGATTTATCTTTTCAATAGAACTAGCTCCACTCCTTTATGGAGCTACGAAACTGGAAGTGAAGTTTATTCTGTAGCCATCTCATCTGATGGACGATATATTGTTGGAGGGTGTAGGGATCATAAAGTCTATTTTTTCAATAGTACCAGCAGTACCCCACTATGGACCTATTCTATTGGACAGGTCGTATGGCAAGTTGAAACTTCATCTGATGGGAGGTTTATTGTTGCGAGGGGAATGGCACTTAAAAGAATTTATGTCTTCAATAGGACCAACTTGAATCCTTTATGGAGCTATGAAGCAAGAGATTACCTGCATTCTATCGCCATATCATCCGATGGGCTATACATCGTTGCAGGAAGTAAAGATCATAAAGTCTATTTTTTTGACACAATCAGCAACATCCCTACATGGGTATGCTATACAGGAAGCCCTGTTTATTCAGTAGAAATCTCATCTAATGGGCAATATATTGCAGCAGTGGCTAGTAATAGGGTCTATGTAATACCGAGGACTAATATCTCTCCACCCAAGGATGCTTTTATGATGATTATAATTATAGGGATTATAGCTTTTGTTGCTTTAGCTGTGTTTATCTATTTATTATATTATTCTATTAATAAACACGTATTTAGGGATTAGAAACGACTCAATTGATTTAACTTTTATAAACTGATTTTCCTCTAATTATAGTTTGCATTACCTGAATCTCTTTTATTTTTGCTTTAGGTAATTCAATTGGGTTTTTATCTAATATCACAAAATCAGCTAATTTTCCTACTTCAATAGTTCCTTTTACATTTTCTTCAAAAGCAGCATATGCAGCATTTATTGTATACGTTTTTATAGCTTCTTCTATACTGATGCATTGTTCTGGTATGAAATCATTGCGTGTTACTAGAGCATGAATTCCTAATATTGGGCTTGGATCTTCTATTGGACAATCAGAACCTGAGATTAACATTACTCCGGCATCAATTATAGATTTAAATGGATAAGTATACCTACATCGATCTTTACCCAAACGTTTCTCTAACCACATATATTCTGAATTTATAAATGGTGGCTGGCATGAAGCAATAATTCCATATTTTCGCATATCATTTATAACATCACTGGTTAACATAGAAGCATGTTCAATTCGGTGTCTATGATTTTCTCGGGGGAATTCTTCTAGAAGCCTTTTATATAGATTCATCGCAACCTTATTTCCCTTATCTCCAATTGCATGAACTACAATCTGAAGACCTTTGTTATGTGCCTGTTCCATTTTTCCATATATTTCTTCCTCTTCAATGACGCAAAATCCACACATATCTGGGGCATCAGAGAAAGGTTCAAACATACAAGCGGTTTTTGCTCCAAAAGACCCATCAAGAAAGAGCTTCAATCCCCCTATTTTAAATTTACTGCCTACTTTCTCTCCATCAAAAAAGGATTTCTTAATTCTAAACAATTTTCTTACTTTCTCAATATTAACCAAAATATAACAGTTCTGAAGTACTTTATTTTGTAAATGTTTAAACAATGGCAATTCTATAGCGCCAACGTCACCAAATTCACCACTTCTATCTGCACTGAGTATGCCATGTAAGGAGGTGAGCCCTTTTTTGGCAAAGCTTTCAAATGCTTTAGTAGCAGCGCTTTCTATTTCTTTTGCTTTTGGAAATTTTACTTTTGATAGAATTAAATTTATTGCTTTTTCAGTTATAATTCCATTAAGTTTTCCTGTGTGATCTCTTCGAAATTCTCCACCATCGGGAACTTTAGTTCCTTCATGTATTTCAGCAAGCTCTAATGCTCTTGAATTCGCAATGCCAATATGACTATCATATCTTAAGATAAATACAGGATGTTCAGGACAAGCATCATCCAAGTCCCAACGGGTAGGTAAAACGGGTTTTTTAAATTTTTCCTCACTTAAATTAAATCCTAATAACAATTCAGTTTTACTTTTTCCTTGAACAGATTCTTTTAAAAGAGATTTTAATTCCCCCAAGCTACTAACATTTGTTAAATCAGGAAACAAGAAATATAATGTATATAAAATAGGATGAAGATGACAATCAGTAAACCCTGGTAAAAGTGTGAAACCATTTAAATTAAATATATCATAATCCTTCTTAAGAATATTTTTTACATCACTTAGAGAACCAACAGCTATTATTTTTTCCCCTTCAATACCAACAGCTTCGACTTTGGGTTGTAATTCATTGACTGTTAGAATAGGGCCGCCAAAAAAGAGTTTCTTCCTTAAATTTTGAGAATCCATAATACTAAAAGATATATTTGTGTGTTAAACCTAAATTTGACTAAAAATAATTAAAGATTTTAATTAAATTTTAATTTTTCAAATCTATAACAACATTTCTTAAGAAAGTTTAAAAAATTAAATTTAATTCTAAGGATCAACAATAAATTACTATAAATTCTTAGAATTGTTAAATAGGCGAGTTTAATATGGTAAAAAAATCAGATCTAAAAAAATTAAATTCTATGATGGAACAGGCTGAAAAGCTCAAAACGGAAAAAAAATATAATAAAGCAGTAGACAAGTATTTAGAATCTATTAATTTTGTTGATGAGAGAATAAAAGAAGATGAAGATAAAAAGGATGAAATTAACAACATTAAAACCCTAATAGACCAAATTTATGCTGTAGAAATTATTGATATTCTTGAAAAGGCTAAGGTGTTAATAGATAAAAAGGATTTTAATGATGCTTTCACCACTTTTGATGAGGCTCTCAGAATAGCAGAAAAAATTGAGGATTTTAATTTAAAAAATAGTGAAGTTACTGATATTAATGCATTAATCACTTATAATAAAATAGAAGAATCAATTTACCAAGGAGAAAAATTACTTCAAGAAGAGAAATATGATAATGCGATTAGCTATTTAAGAGATACACTAGATGGAGCGGTGGAGGTTTATAAGACTAAACCAGGTCATGAAATTATCTCCAGAATAAAGGATGTTATTAATCAAACTTATTCTAAAAAAATTACCAACCTTGTTGAACAAGGTAATCAATCAAAAGTACTCGGAAATTCAGATTTGGCAATAAAATCATATGAAGATGCTTTAAAAATTACTGAAGAGTTGTTTGAATCTAACCTTAAAAATACAGAGATTACTAATTTAAGAAATTCAGTAAATCAAATTTATAGTAATGATATTAAACCTTTAGTGGATAAGGGAAAACACTTCATTGAACAGAAATATTTTGAAGATGCAGTTAAAGAATTTGAAACCGCTTTAGATTTAGCCTATAAAATGTATGACTCTGAACAAAAGCAGAGAGAAATAAATCAAATTAATGAAGTAGCTGCTGATATTTTAAATCCGATTTATGAGGAAAGAATTAAACCCATTTTAAATAAAGGAAAAGAATTAACTATTAAGGAGAATTATGCTGAGGATATAGTAATTGTTACTGAAGCTTTGGGATATTTTGAAAAGGCCTTGGAAATTGCGCGGAGAATGGCTGATTCAACAGAAAGTAGATTAAAACTAAAGGAAATTGAGGATTTAATGAATAAGACCTGCAAAGCTAGAATAGATTTAATAAGAGATAACGCTTTAAGGAAAACAGCTCAAAGAGACTTTGATGGAGCGGCTAGTGAATTATATGGGGCAATTAGTATTGCAAAAAGAATGCCAATACCCGAAGAAGAGAATCAAGAACTTGAAAGTTTAAAGAGTGCTGTAAATAATGCATACTCCTCTCAAATTGAAGATATCCTTAGAGAAGGAAGAGCATTATTGGAACAAAAAGATTATGATAATGCTTTAGATATTTTTAATAAAGCTCTAGATCTTACTAATAAGATGTACCTTGCTGAAGCCATGGAAAAAGAAGTAAATAAAATTAAAAGTCTAATTTATCAAGCCGAGCTAAAACATCTAGTAGGAAGAGGTGATTTAGTTGAAGAACAAAAGAAATTTGAAAAAGAACTTGAAAAATTAAACAAAAAGATGGAATATGCAAAGACAATTGATGACCCTGAACGAAGATTTGAGGAAATGAACAAATTAAAAAAACAAATTGATGAAGTTCATCATTCTGAAATAAAATTACTTATTGAAAAAGCGGAACAATTAGCAGAAGAACGTAATTTCGATGAATCATATGAGTTTTTTGAAAAAGCAATCTCTATTAATAATCTAATTGAAGAACCAGAATTCAAGGACAAAATACCAATTAAGACAAAATATAAAAATACACTAATCGATAAAGCAAAATTAGCTATTAGTGAGTATAACTATGATATAGCCATTGATGATTGTAAAAAAGCTCTTAGTTTAGATAGTACCTTTATAGAAGCTTATTTCTACATAGGAATCATTAATACAGAAAAACAAGAATATGAGATAGCAATTCAAAATTTCAGAAAGGCTCTGGATTTAAATAAAAAACACACAAAATCATGGAATCACATGGGATTAGTGTATGAAAAGAAAAAAGAATACGATACTGCTATTGCATCTTATAAAAAAGCTGTTGAAATTGAGCCTTTATATGCTGAAGCATTTTATAATATGGGAAATTCTTTCAAATTGAAAAAAGATTATAGTCGAGCTATAGATAATTACAAAAAAGCAATAGAAATAGAATCTGATTATGCCTTAGCATACTTATTTATGGGTTATACATATCTTAATAGAAGAGATTACTATGCTGCAATGGAAAACATCAATAAAGCAGTTGATTTGAATGACTATTTAAGCTTAGAATTTTCTTCTCTTCTCGAAAGGTTTAAAGGTACTATTGATGAAATCGAAGAAAAATTATCCCATGAATTTGAAAATAAATAAATATTTCTTAAAAAGTTATAATTTTTACTACTTTCTTGTATTTTCAATTACCTAAAATTATAAAAGTTAAGAAAAAAGAATGAAAATAATTTAATTTGAAAAAAGTTTATAAAAGATTAGACGCGTATTGTTTAACAAGATATTCTATTTTTAATTGATCTAATTCTTCTTCTTCGAGTTCAGGACACATATGTTCTAAATGACATAATAATTCATTTAATCCTTCTTCTGCTTCTTTAAGATTTACATTATCGGTTTCATTTACTATTATCGAACCTAATAAATGTTTTGAACGCTTGAAAATAATTAAATTCTCACCCATTTTCAACTGGTTTAATTCAGAATTAAATGATTCTTGAACAAAACTATTAATAGCTGAAAATAATCCACCTTGTAAAATTTGTTGGTTATCAGAAGAAGTCAATGGAATACCTCCTTGATTAAATACAGTAATACCTCTTATATTAAGTTTTTTGGTTAGCTGTTTACCAGTTAATTTATAATAGATTTTCATAAATGCAGGAACAATTCCATAACCAGTTTTACAGGAAATTGGTAAAATTTCAAATGATGAGACTTTCGATAAATTGAGGGCTTCAATAATTTCACTTATCTGGGCAATGGGTTGTAAATCACATTTATTAGCTAAAATAATTAAAGCTTTTTTCTTTAATACAGAAGATAATTTCCACAACTCATCTTTTGCCTCGTTAAATCTTTCTCTAGCATAAGCATCAATCATAAATATTACGCATTCTGCATCTGACATTTCATGAAGCCATAATTCACGAAAATCCTTTTGACCACCCATATCCATAATATTAATACGAATTCCTTGGACTTCCATCGTAGTCAATTCTTTTCCCATGGTTGGTGTATGTTCAATGAAAGTTCCATTTTGTAGAAATGATACAAGAGTTGTTTTTCCTGAGGAATCTAATCCCGTGATAACTACTTTCTTTTCTTTAGTAAAAATCCTTTTTAATATATTTTTAACTCCCATTTTTTTTTCAGATTTGAATTAGTTATTATATATTGACCTTGAATAAGGAATTTTTAATTTAAAAAATAATAATAATTTTTAAATAAAAATACATACTTGATTCCAAATTTTTGTTATATTGCGACAGAATAAAAATATGTTAATTAAAATAGAAGGTCTAAAATTTCATTAGAGATATGTGCAATTAAGACACGGCTTCATGTTTATATTTCTTTTATTCTGTATCTTCTTCATATACGTATCAAAGTAATAAAAAATTAAGGAAAAAAAAGATGTTTTTATTCTTTTACTACAAACTTTGAAATCCAAGTTCCCATTATTTTTTGTTCTTCTTCTTGGTTTACGAAAATATATTTTTCATAAAAGCCTCGCGTTCCTAGAAAAAACATAAATATTGCGATTACTCTAAATATCTCCATTACTATTTCTACTGGAATTATTTGACCTATACCCCATGTAAGAAAGAATAATCCCATACCGAAAGCTAAACCATTTCTTTTCTTCTTTCCATCCCTTAATAGAAAATATGCTGGAGTATAACTAACAATAACTGCGTATATAATGAATGGCATTACTGAAGTATTTAAAATGTTTCCTATCATAAGATAAAATGATAATATAAACGGCAAGGTATAAAGTTTGGTTAAACCTCTTAAATAGAGCATAAATTCGAACTGAATTGTGAATAAGATATATCCTAAGATATAACCGAATCGAAGGCCTCCAACTAAATAAACATTGGTATCAATTTCTAATATGTAAGTAAGTACATTGATGAAAGAATATCCTATAACTCCAATATTATATACAAAAATTGCGATATACATTCTATTTTTACTTTCTTTCCAATTTCTAAAAACGGGGATTAGTGAAAGAACACCAAACAATATAATCAATCCTTCGAAGATTGAATATTGTAAATCTGGCATTTTAAGAAATTACCTCCTCTTTAAATATTCTAAAGTATCCAAGTGAAAGTATTAGAATAAAAACATTATATGAGATAATCATGATTTGAGAAACATATGAAATCTCTATTACCAATGTACTAAATGCTAACGTGAAAAAAATTCCCAAACCAAGTGCTCCATTATCTCTAACACGAAAACTTGTAAAGTAGATAAAAATAAGGCTAATAATACCTGCTATTTGAATATATGTTTCTAACCAAGCATCAAATCCGGTCAGGTAGTAAAATATTACCATTCCTCCAAAGATAAAAAAAGAAACGAAATAGAGAGGTTCCCATCTATTAGCATAAAAAACTAAGCACAGACCTAATGAAACCATTGTACCAATTAAAATTGAATATAGGTTTATACTTTCAATATTGAACCCAAATAATTCATTTAATAGTGGAGACAAGGATAACTCTACAAGAAATTCTAAAAAACTCATCAATGCAAAACATAAAAAGATCCCAAAAGTGAGCAAACGGACAATGTTATATCGCCCTGTTGATTTCTTTTCTTTAAGAACTTTCCTTCCTACGATTAATGTTGCAAATGGAATAAGGATAGTACTAAGTAAATATCCAGCTTGCCTTAAACTTTCTAGTAAAATATCTTCAACCATTAGAAAAAACTTCCTTTTAATTGTGGTTTTTCTTTTAAAATTCTTAATTTAATTTCTTTAAATATTTTTGAAAATTCTATTGAAACGTTTTCAATAACAATATTTTGTTCTTCATTAATGCCTTCATATATAATCTTCTGATTATCTAATAGAATTTTCTCGCTTAATATCCCGTTTACGTCTAAAATTTTAATTAATTCTTTTAATACCGGTTTGTAAATCTCGACTTTATCCCTTTTACCTAGAAGTACTGAAAAAGAAAAAAGATCATCTCGATCCTCTGTTTGTTTTATTGTAAAGATATAGGATAGTATATTGTACTTTTTATATCTATCAACTATATAATCTCCTGATTTTGAACCTATAGGAAAGCATTTCGAAATTATTTCATTAGAATCTCCTAAAGAAAGATCAAGTGGAGGATAGCTACTAATTAACTCAGGATTACTATTAACAAATCCGCCTAATTTGCAAAGGATGGCCCATTCTGATGTCATTTAGAAAACCTCATTTGATCTAACACTAAGAGCCAGAATTTATATAATCCTGTTATTGACTCTTCTATCTAATTTGAATTTATGGTACTAATGTTAATTTAAAAACTAGTTTCTTTTTTTCATTTTGAGTGATCATATATCGTAATAGATTTGTACAAAAAAGTAGTTATTTACCTTCTTTTGGTAAAAAAAAGGGATTATTTTAACATTGCCTTGAAAAATCGAGGCCCTAATGTTAATTTTGAAAGTGTGGGAAGTGCACTAAATAACCGTTCCCCTACGTATCTATCTCGATCTGTATCATATTTCGAAAGATCTTGTATAGTATGGGCCTCATAAACATATTTTCTAACAGTCTCATTTGTCAGAAGGAGATTTGTATATGTGCTCCAGAGAGACTTTACATAAGCCCCTCCGCCGTAAAATAAATACTCACACGCATCTCCATTTCTAAAATACCCTTTTAGAAGAATCTGAGAAATTTCTTGTTCATATCTGATTAATTCTGCTTTTGTAAAATTACTATTATTTTCTAATAATGTTTTAATTAAGTCACTTGCCACATCAGCACAAACTAAACCACATAGGATTCCTTCATAAAAATATGCGGTTACTATTCCTGCCGCTTCTCCTAAAATAATCATTCTATCTTTTGTAAATGATTTTATGGGGTGTTTTGAGATTGAACCGCTCACAAATTCATTTTTATTCCAGGAAAGCCCGTTCATAAATTTCCGGATCTTTTCATAATTCTGCAGGATACGATCTAATTTATCAGATAATTCGTTGTGAGATTCTCTGTTTCCCAAATATCCAGTAGAGATTCTTCCCTTTCCAACATTAAAAAAGAAAGGACCGTTTGGACTTATATTAGGATTCAAGTGAAACATATATTGAAAATTAAAATTTCTATCCAATAATTCCTCATCTGCAAAAATATTTGTATAGATCCCCATATAGGAATCTGGGATCTCAAACCCCAGAGATCTTTGGAGATCAAATCCACGTGAACCTGTAGCTAATGCTAGCAGTTTACTTTTATATGCTTCTCCTTTATCATTAATAATTTCGATGTAATCCTTATGTTTATTTACTTTAATAATTCTTTCATTATAATGTGCAATACCACCTTGATTGTCAAAATTATTCAAAAGTTTTTTAAGGAAAACCTCAGTATGAGAAATTTTTCCTAAAGGCGCACCGAACTCTTCTGAATTTAAAAGTCCATCATATTTATCACTCTTATAATTAAGTTGTAGAAATGTTCGTGGAAAAATAGTTTGATCATTCCAAAATTTTTCTTCTATATAGGGTTTGTTATGCTCTGCAAATATGTTGGTTCTAACTGGAATTTCTTTGTTATAATCCTGAGCTTCTATAAGTAGTGTTTCTGCAAATCTAGAGATTTTATTAGCAAAGGATGCGCCAGCCACCCCAGCTCCTATGATAATTACATCATACATATTAAGAGTTTTAATTCTTAACCATAAAAAAAGATTATTTTTATATTGAATTTATAAATTAAGAAGAATATTTGTTAAAAAATCGATCTAAATAATATTTTCAATTGTCCTTGACATTTTATATAAATTTACTTCTGCCATTCCAAGCGAAACAGAAGATTCAAATAGCACTACTATTAATAAAGGATCCAATTTCCAAGGAATTTTTATCATTTTGGAAAAAATTTTTTGCTCGTTATCTAAACTATAAAATGTCGTATTAAATTCAGTTGCTACCCTATAACGAATTTCTAATTCTTTTAGGGAGGATAATAATATTTCGTGGGGAAGAGAAGAATAGATTGTTGTTCCATTTATGTCAAAAAGAGCAGCTCCAAGAATTTCATTTTCAAATACTAAATTTTTTATTAATTCAACTATTTTTCGAAATAGTGCGTGGCTTGCAGTAATCTCTTCTTCTCCAGCTATCATTGAATCTATTTTGGCATCAAATTCAGCATTATCAATCTGTTCGTATTCTTCAATTTCATTTACATCTAAAAAATCATCAAATACTTTGGCTATACCAGTTAATCGTGAAGTTATGAACAATAAACTAGAGCTAGAATCTGCTAAAATAGCAAAAATATGTTCTATTCCAAGTTTAAACACAAATCTAAAACCACCCATTTCAAGAACTTCAGGGGTTTTCTTAGATATAACATTCTCTGAAAAGGAAAATATTGCAGAAAAAAAAGGAGTTATCAAATTAGGTTCAAGATTTTTAAAATCATCCGTGAAATTCCTACTATAAATGCAAACTCCGCTCTTAGTCAATATGAATAATGAATGAATTTTCATTTAAGTTTATACTCTAGAAGTCTATTAACTATTTCTCTATAGAAATATAGTTTTTTAAGTATTATTTAAATTTATTTTTCATAATATTTTGATTTCTTACACTTATTAATTATTAGGCTCTCAAAAAGGCTATATTTTTGTTTATTAATTAATAGGATATTTAAATTTCATATATTTCGTGATTAAGTCGTGATTTTTACTACACAATAAAGACATTTAAATAGATTCTGTTATTTTTTTCAATTAAATAAGGATGTGATAAGTAATATCACAACCTCAAACCCATTAGAAAATCGAGAAGAAAAATGTCTGATGAAGAAATAGAAAAGATTCGAATGAAAAAAGCTGAGCTTTTATTAAATGTGCAAACTATGCCAAAACAGATCGTAAAGATTCATTCAGCAGAAGAATTTGATAATTTATTAAAAAAATTCCCTAATAAAGTAATAATAATAGATTTTTGGGCAGTTTGGTGTGGACCATGTGTGATGTTTGCACCAATTTTTGAGAAGTTACAACAAGTTCATGGCGAGGAATTCATATTTGTAAAACTGAATGTGGATGAAAATCCTTCTATTGCACAGAGATATAGAATTACAGGCATTCCAACAACATTATTTGTTAAAGGTGATAAAGTAGTACATAAGGTTGTTGGAGCTGTAAATGCTGAATATATGGAACGTGTTTTAGAGAAATTAAAATCGTTTTCAAAATAGTTTTATTTTTTAAATTTTTTTTGTATATCTTTAATTAATTTAATAGAGTGTTACAAAAACCGTGGAAAGTATTTCTGAACAGTTAAAAGTTATTTTAAAGGAAAAGAAGATATTTAAAAGTGGGAATTTATTTCGGTGTATTCTTGGTCTTAACGAGATTGAATCCAATGTATTTACGTATTTACTTAAAAATGATAATGTAATTACCATGGAATTAACCCAGATTTTAGATAAAGACAGAAGTTCAATTCAAAGAGCCTTACAAGAGTTACTCGATTTAAGAGTTATTAAAAGGTATTCTCTTTCATTAAAAGAATATTGTGAACTTAAAGGAATAGAGGATAATAATAAAAGAGGATATTTATATGTGTATAAAGCAAAAGATTTGAATAAGGTTAAAGTTCAATTTAGAGATTTACTGGATAAGTGGTATAGCTCTATGGTCAATTATATTGACAATTTAGACAGTTTATTTGACTGTTATGAAAAAAATGGAGAACTCTGTTAGTTTCTAGCGAAAGAATATTCACTTTTTTAAAAGAAAAGAATGTAGTTTAAAATGGTAAAACTACAATAGTTATGTGTAATAATGCTCCAATTATTAAAGCTACGATTATATAGAGCAAAAATGCAAGGATTGTGACGATAATAGCATAAAGAAACCCAATATTATGTCTAGCAGCAATAATTATCCAAGTTATAATCAAAGCTACAATCCACGCTACCAACCCCCCCAAAAAAAGGAAGATAATCGCAAAGAAAAGAGTTATTATAAATGAAGTAAGAAATACACTACCAAATTCAGTGTGACGAGCTTTACTGAAAAAACTTAAAGCAAGCTTAAGAAAAATTGCCATTAGTACCAGAATAATCAAATATATCACTAAGAACCACATTATTTCTTCGAAAGTGTCTAAAGATTCAAGCCA
Organism: Promethearchaeota archaeon; assembly: GCA_016840545.1. Classification (GTDB taxonomy): domain Archaea; phylum Asgardarchaeota; class Lokiarchaeia; order Sigyniarchaeales; family SOKP01; genus SOKP01. Next base: position 11,061 of record JAEOSD010000005.1, on the reverse strand, counting down.
ATCCTCATTAAAAATTTGAAATATCATTTCATTAATCACTTCTTTATTTTCGTTTTAGTAATGACTAATTTAAAGTATGAATTAATATTTTTGTTTTTTAATTTAACGATTATTAACAAAATTTCAATAGAAGATAATAATACTTTTAAAAGAAAATGACATAATTCATTATTAAAATAACTAAAAAATGAAAAAGGATGGTAAATATCAAAGAAAATTTATGGATTTTTGCTTTAGTAGGCGGAGTAATTGGAATTATCGCATTTTTTACTCCAGCATGGACATTTGCGGGCTCGAATGTGTGGTTGTGGAATTTGTATACTGGTCCGTATGGTACTGGTTTTATTGATACGGAGGAGGTTATATTTTACTTAGGACTTGTCAGCACTATTTTCCTAGTTATTGGATTTGTTTCTCTACTAGTAACTGCTATATTAAGTAGATTAAAAGATAGGAATTTTAATATTATATGGATTGTTGGGGGTATTTTATCGGCTATTAGTCCAATAATTTATTTAGCAGGAAGTGCAGTAGAATATTCTAGCATCTGGCAATATTACACTGTTAGTTCATCACTTATTTTGCCTTTCATAGCAGCTTGGTTTGGAATTTTTGCTGGTATTCAGGGAATACTAAAAAAACGTGAATAAAATTAATAATTAAAAAATGTATTATTTCTTTTTATTATAAATAAATGCTTAATTTATCGATATCATCTTTTAGTTTAGAAATACGTTTTATCTGTTTCTCTTCTTCGTCTAATCCTTGCAGATCTTCAGTTGAGCTCATGCGTTCGTCTTCATAAGACTTTTCGACCATCATTCCATATCTAATTGCAAAAGCCACTAATTCGGGTATTATTGAAATCATGGTTTTAAAGCTAAATATTCCACTTAACGTACTCAAGATTGCTATCATCTCTCCAAAAGGGTCTATGTCAATTCCGGGTTGTTTCATCAACTCCATTATCTTTTTAAAAAGAACATCATAAATTAATTCAAGTTCTTCTTTATTAAGATTGTATTCATCACCCATTTTCAATTCCTCTATATTGTTTTATTTTTAAATTTCTAGTCAAAAAACAAATAAAAAAATGTACCCTTTTCTAAATTTTTTATAATGTCGATTAATATGATAAAAACAGAACAGAAGATTATAAGGACAATCCTTTACAATTTTATAATTTTTTTGTTCTTTTTCTTCTGGTTTTTTCACTCTTCTTATGATAGTGTTATTGGAGCAATCTTAATATGTTTTTCAATCATTATATTGTTACTTTACTCATTTATTTACAATAAGAAAATAGACAACAACTTTTCTGTAAAATTTATTCATTTAATCCTTATTCTAATTTCAATATTTTTTATAATAGAAGTTCTCTTTTTCTATAAAACCTTTTTACCTGCAATTTTTATTTCATATGATAGTTTAATTGGAATAAAGCTCAATCCAGATATTCTCTTATTTTTTTTCTATTTATCGTTAACAATCTTAAAACTATTACCAATTAGATTTTTTTATAAAAAACTTCCTAATTTAATTAAAGAACCTCAACTGGATAATTATATTGGATATTTTGTTGAGGATTTTAATAAAAGAAAGTTGATTATTTTAATTCTTTTACTTCCTATGGCTGCCTTCGTCGAAGAACTCATTTTTAGAAGTTTATTATTAACGGTTATTGTGAATTATTTGAATTGGAATCTCTTTACAGCCATTCTCGTTATATCATTAATATTTGGAATTCTTCATTACTCCTCTTCGAAAAATTGGGTTCATTTTCTCTCTACGTTATTATCATCCATTATATACTTCTTTGCTTTAATTCAATTGGGATTATTATACCCTTGGATATTACATTTGACTACAAATGGTCTTGCATTATTATTTTTTTATCAAAATAATAAAAAGAATCCGAATAGTTATGTAAGAAATTAAGAATATTTTAATGATAGAGATATAAAAACCGTTCCATATAATACAAGAATATTTGTGTATAATATCCGGGATAATAAAAATCGCATCCATGTCCTCCTAAAGGCATCCAAATAATAGCACATTGTTCATTATTGTGGGATAAATAGATGTCTCTGATATTAGTTGCTATACCAAAATAATTTAAAATATCATGAGTTCCTTGGAAAATTAAACAAGGAGGACTACTTTCTTCAATTAAAATCTCAGGATTTTTAAATTCTTCTCTACCATCAATCCCAAACCATGATGCCATCCCATTTGCCGGATAATAAGGTATAATTCCTCTTATTATAAGGGTGGAATTGAGAATGTCTGAATAATTACCGTTTGCTATAGCTAAAGCAGTAGCGCACGTAAGATGTCCCCCTGAAGAACCTCCAGTAACAAAAACAGAATCCAAGTTAGCACCATATCTCTGTGCATTTTTAACAAGATAATTTGTGAAAATGCCTATATGTCGTACCATATCATCAATATTAAAATCTCCTTTAGTATATCTTGGTGTAACTGGATCTATTGGCGTTAGAAATGAATCACATAAGCCATATTGGATATCAAATACAATATATCCTTGAGCTGCTAAATATTTATTAAATGGGATTCTGGATGAGCCCCCCTTATCCCCCAATATCCAGCCGCCACCATGGATGCTTAAAATCGTTGAGTTCTGTCCTGGAAGCCCCACTCCTTTTTTTAAGGGCATATAAGCATCAAAATAAAGATTAATCCCCTCTTCATCATAAAATAATGTATGTTCTTCGACCAAGCAATTTTTGGGAGGAATTCCTAAAAAATATCCTGGGGTTGTAAACGGAGTTTTCAATAAGTAATTATTTACATTGATAGGGATTCTACTTTGCCAATCATTGCCAAAGGCATTTGAAAAGTTTTTATTTGCAACAAAAATAGTGAGATGTGTTAAAAATAAAGGTAAAAGCATTATAAATGAGATAACAAGCCCTACTATGGTTTTTCTTTTAATCTTTTTAGGCTTCCATTTGTGTCTTTTTAGCTTGAACAGTAAAAGCATATTAGCAAGAAAAATTAAAGAAAAAAACGCTCCAAATTGAGAAGAAAACAAGGCAAAAATAGTAGTGACTATTTCAAATGAGCCAAACAATGTAACAAATGCGCATAAACCCCCAATAATAAAGGTAATACTACTGAGAATTGTCAGAATTCTTTTTAAGACTCTTTTTAAACGCCTATTAGAAACACCTTTATCGATATTATTTTCTGAATTCCATAATATTCTATTGTTGATATGTTTAATATCAAACAAGGCAATTAATAAACTGAATGCAAATAAGCTGATATAACAAAAGTAAACTAAGAAATATCCACCGAGACTATTGAGTATTGAATTTGTGTAATTTGCATAAATAAGTAAATTTCCTCCGATAATACCCATTAATGCAAGAATCATGAATACTAAATACACATAGCAAATCAAATTTAACTTCTTACCTAATTTAGTTGCTTTATTCACTTTAATAGAGCTAAGGTAAACGAGTAAACCATCTATAAATAACGTAAGAATTATAAGTATTCCAAATACATCCCAAAAAATTGTATAAATAGGCAGTATCAAATATGAAATACCACAAATAATGCAAATTGGATTTAAGAGTACAGAAAGATGACTAATCCTTTTAATAGTAAGAAAAGCTACAAGATTTTCGACTAATATTCTTGTACTTTTAAATTTGTAATCTATTTTGATAATTGATGGCTGTTCCAATTAAATACCCCTGTTATTCTATTATAGACATTATTTGTAATGTCTAAAATTAATCATTTAAAGCACTCCTAATTAATCTCAAATTGACCTATTAGGAGAATTAAATGGTAACTTATTAATGATAATTTTATTATTAAAGAAAGTTCGGAAATTTAATTATACGTGATAGCAAAAAAGGACAAAAAAAAATGAAAAAATTTTTATATTAATTTAATTACTAAATGAAAGCGTTCTCCCTAAATCAAGTACAATAATTTACAGGATCATTTTCCTTGAAAATGAAAATAATGAAGTATAATTAAATAAGATCATAACATTATTAAATTTCCAATTAATGTTTGTTAATGAAAAAAGTTTTATACAAATATAAATTTAGAAAGAAAATTGCTCTCCAATAATAAAATTGAAATTGAAAGCACTTTAAAATTTTTAAAGTGTTTTAAATGTGAGGTTAATAGGAATTTAATTCCTTATCCTATTGATGAGATTCATAAAAGTAAGATTAAGAAATTTAGAAAAAATAAATTAAATGTCTTTATACCTATTTGTTTAAAATGTAGTCTAGAGTTCCAAAGATGGAAGAGATTTAATAAAAATTACAAAAGGAAAAATATTGAATCACTTGTTTATATAATTACAACTTTTTCTTTAATATGGGTTATGATTGAAAACTTTTGGGTTAATTTTTCTCTACTTATTTTAATTATTGGAATTTTAATAAACTATAATTTTCAAAGTCGAAAATATCAGAAGAAAATGGAATTTTACCCAAAAAAATATATTTATTACTCGAAAAATGAAGTTATTTACATAAAGCCAGAAAATTCACTAGTTTGGATTCCATATCTAGAATGGATAAGAGAGATTACGTATGAGGGATATTATCAGGAAAAATATGGGAAGGAATTCTATGAAATAAATCAGGATTCAAATATCCTAAAATGTATTCATTGCGGAGTAAAAATTAAAAGATTTTACACTAAATGTCATAAATGTGGAAATTTATTACCTTTAAGACAAATTTAACCATTACTGTTAGATTCGAAATTTATTATCTTAAGTTTAAATATTTTAAGATCTATTCTTTTACTAACTAAGAGAAGATAACAGCAAAATAATTCCGCGAGAATGATTTTGTTATTAATAACTAATCTAATAACCTAAATAGAAAGAAATATTTATTTTAAATCTAAGAGTATAAGAATTTTAAGCAATAATAAAAGTAACTAGTTAATCATGATTATTTGGATTCTTGATAGTGATTCAGGAGTAAAATTATTATATAAATCATTTTTGAAAACTGATGCAGATGAAGATATAGTTTCTGGTTTTTTGACCGCCTTTCACCATTTTTCTATGGAAGAATTTCACCAATCGCTAGAATCTATAGAAATGGGGGGACTTAAATGGGTATATACATTAGCACAAGATTATAATTTACTTTTTGTAGCAGCAGGGACAAAACTTATTAAAACAGAGATTTTAATGGGAAGATTAAAAGCTATAAAAGAAGCCTTCATCAAAGAATTTGAACTAATTCTATTAAAGAGGATAAAATTCTGGGACGGAAATATCGGGGTTTTTGCGCCTTTTATTAATGTTATTGAAGATTATTACAATCAATGGGAGAAAGTAGAGACTTTAGCTCAGGTAGCTGATTTTTTCGATATTCTTGGAATATTTCAGCAAATATTAATTATAGTTAGAAATATAATTGAAAATAAAATGTATACAAAATCTAAGAATTTAATTCTAAACGGGATTGAAGAAAAATTTAAATCCTTAAAAAATCAAGAAGTGTTTAAAAATCAGGTTGAGATGAAAAATATAACTTTTTCTAAAAAATCTTGGTTTAACATTATCGATGAGAAATTAATTAAATGTGATATAGTTTTAGTTATAAAATATTTGAAATTATTACTTACTGATATTATTAACATTTTAAAGGATGTGAAAGGTAATAATTTATGTATGAAATATTTCAGTGAAGAAAATATGTATGCTTACCTCTTTAATAATTTGAAATTATTAAAAGATTTAAAATTAGATACTTTTTTGCTTGAGCTTTTTTTATTATTATAACTTAGATTTCCATAAAATTATTATTATTAAAGAACGTATTTCTATACAAAAATGTGGTTTTTTTAGAAACTAAATTCATGACGAAAAGATTTAAGAGTATAGACTTTCTACGCGGATTGCATATTTTTTTGATGGTTTTTCTTCATTTATGTGATTGGTGGTTAGGTTTTGAAGCTTATTGGTTTAAACATTTAATACATATTATTTTTGAACCCATTGGTGCTACAGGTTTTTTATTTATTTCGGGTGTTAGTGCTGCTTTATCGTATAAAAGCAATCAGTTAAAGCTCAAAAATTCAAATAAATTAAATTGGAAAAGTATAAAAAATATTTACTTTTTAAGAGCGTTTATACTTCTACTGATTGCTTTATTATATAATATTTTCTTGGTTTTTAGATTCGGTGATATTTCAGATATATGGAGTTGGAATGTTTTACAAACCATTGCAATCTCTCTCATTTTGGTGTGGCCATTTTTAAAAACCTCGAAAATTTTTAGAATTTTTGTTGGGGGTACATTATTACTAATTAATGAATTACTCTTACCATTTTTAAGAGTTTTTGAAGGAGATCTTAATTTATATGGTATTTTATTTCATATTTTATATAATCCTCTAAATCAATATACAATCATATCATTTTTTACTATGTTTTTATTTGGCACTGTTGTTGGAGATATCGTTTTCCACATCACTCTCCTCGATGATGAGAAGGAAAGGAGAATCATGGTTAAGAAAAATTTTTTAATTGGAATATTAATACTCGGTAGCAGTTTAGTACCAATTGGAGTATTATTTCAGTTTCCTAATTTTATTTCACGTAATACATTTCCTTCATTTATTTATTCGATTGGAGTAATTTTAGCTATATTTTCTTTGTTAATTTCAATAGAGGAATTTCAACTAATTAGAACCAAAAAAAATTATAATATTATGTTCTTTTACTCATATTACTCATTTACCATTTATTTAGGACATAATTTACTATATTTTCTGTTTTTCGATCGATTAAACGTAGTGAGTCTTTGGATTCCCATAATTATAACAATGAGCATTTTAACCATTTTACTCAGAACCATGTTTATAAAAGTAGGACCCAAATTTTCTTTAAAAATGGGAATAACCGCATTAAGTTTTATAATCGCAACTAAAATTAATAGAAATAAAAAGACTTAGATTGTTTCAGTTTTGTCAATTCTTATAAAATCTTTTACAAAAATGTAGGTTTCTACAAAATTGTAAATTAGAAAAGAGTTTTTCTTAAAACTTTAAAAAGTTGAATACTATTTCTTATTAAATCTTAATAAAATTTCAGAATTTCAACTGATAATTCTGATGATTGATGATAATAATGGAAAGAATTAAGGGTCTTGATACTATTCGCGGATTTTGCATGTGGATTATGATATATGGACATATGATTGATTGGTGGCTAATACAAAGCGATGACTGGTTTCGTCAGTGGTTATTTGGTTTTTTAGAATCAGTTGGGGCTACAGGATTTCTATTCATTTCAGGAGTAAGTGCTGCTTTAGCTTTTAGAAGCAACGAATTAAAACTTAAAGCTTTAAACGATTTTAATAAGCTCACAGTAAGAGATGTGTACTTTTTAAGAGCCTTTCTTATATTATTAATCGGATTCATCTATAACTTTTTTGTGGCTGTTTTATGGGGGGGTGATATTACAGATATTTGGAGTTGGCTTGTTTTACAAACAATAGGTTTTTCTTTAATATTAACTTGGCCGTTTATGAGAACAAGTAGAACTTTCAGAATATTTACTGGAATTTTAATCTTTGTATTAAATTATTTCCTTTTAGGAATTTTATTACCTTATCAAGAGCAGCCCAATTTTGGGGGGAGTTTATTTCATTTACTTTATAATCCCTTAACTCAATATCCTATTTTAATGTATTTTAGTGTTTTTCTTATAGGAACTGCAGTAGGAGATAAAATTTCTGAGATAAACACTATAGAAGATCAAAATGAAAGGAAAATAATTTTTAAGAATAAATTCATAATCCCTACTTCAATTATCGGAACAGTAATATTGCTTTTTGGAATTATAAATTTCTTTCCAGATTTTTTGTTTTTTAATACAATTTCAGCATTTGCTTATTCATTAGGAATTATTCTAATTGCCTTATCGCTTTTTACGGCAATTCAGATATTTGGGCTGATTAAAACAAAAAAAAGTTATAGATATCTATTCTTCTATTCATATTATTCATTTACAATATATTTAGCGCATAATGTCTTATATATTCTTTTTGTAGATAAATTAAATGTTATTACCATATGGATTCCTATAATAGGTGGAAGTATACTATTTGGATTTCTATTTAGAGCAATGTATCTAAAATTAGGTGCAAAAGCTTCTATAAAGACGGGTATTAGCGCAATGAGCTTTATTTTAGCAACCAAATTAAGAAAGAATAAAAAGTAAACTAAATTTTGAAATTTTGATAATTATTCTGGTTTGTCTCCATGAGTCCATGTTTCACCACTGATAAAATCATAAATCATTTTAAAGTTTCTGTAATGGGAAATATATTTGAGATTTGATAGTATAATTCTCCATCTATAAATACTCCTTAGTGTTCGCAAATTTTGGTTTAAAATGTATTTTGGGCGCATTAGAAATTTAAAATAAGCATTCTTTACTTCTTTTTCTACCATTTCTAGAGGTGGGACTAAGGTTTTAACACCATTTTCCCAATATTTCTCAGGATCAATTTTGCCTTCACGAACTAAATTATCCCAGACTTCTGTTCCAGGAATAGCGCCATAAATATGAAATTGTGGAAAATCAATCTCTAATTTTTGGGCATAGACTAATGTTTTTTTAATTTCTTCCAAAGTTTCAGTCGGCGCTCCAACAATAAAAGTGCCTAAAATAAAGTCAATATTTCTTTTTTTAGCCTTTTTAGTTGCTTCAATCGCCATTTTTGGAGTGATTCCTTTATTAAAGTAATTAAGTATTCTTTGGTTTGCGCTTTCTATGCCAAAAGCGAGTGAGCGACATCCTGCTTTTCGCATTTCATAAAGTAATAAATCACTTACAAGATCTACTCGTTGATCACAAACCCAAATAAAATCGAACTTATTCTTCTGAATTTCTCGAAATAACTTGATAGCTCTACGAGGATTATTAGTAAAATTATCATCTACCCAGTAGAGATTGGTATAGCCTTCACTCTCTAACCACTCTAGCTCATCGATAACGTGTGAAATTGATCGCGCTCTCCACTGCCTTTTAGTTAATTTAGATTGACAACAAAATGCACAGTTAAATGTGCAACCTCGACTTGATTGAATAGTGATAAATTTTCCGTAATCTGCGTTGAATCCACCATAATTTTGGAGATAATTAATATCTTTACATGCATCTCTATCAGGAAATGGTAAATCATCAAGATTTTTGATTAAAGGGCGGTCTGAATTAATTATAATCTTTCCATTATCGCGATAAGTAATTCCTAAGATATTTTTCAAATCTCTATTCTTTTCTAAAGCTCTTACCAATTCATAAAATGTTATTTCTCCCTCTCCTCTAACACAAATATCTACAAAAGGATATTTCTTTAATATCCTACTATGGTTAAAGGTAGCATGGCAGTTACCAAATGCAATTTTTACGTTTGGATTCCATTTCTTTATAACTTTAGCTATAAAAGTAGAACGCATACCATGATTTATATCTGTCAAGGTGTTAAATCCTATAATTTCAGGATCAATTTTTTTTATTCTTTCAAGAACCTGAGTAGTAGGAATTTTAGTTGCGTGTTGATCGATGAGTGTACAATCGTATCCTTCTCTTTTTAGATAACCCATAACATAGAGAATCCCTAAGGGTGGATACGCCCCAGTTTTTTCATGTCCCCTTTCAGTAATATATGAACGAGGCGCTGGATTAATAAAACATATTTTCATTTTCTTAATATTTTTAATATTTTTCATAAAATAAAAAGGGTTGAAAAATACCACCAATTCTTATACAAATTTGTTCATTTTGTATTCCTATTATTTTATTTATACCTCAAAAAGGAATTCATTAAATTACTTCTAAACTAAAAAAAGGGTGTTAAAAATTCGATATTACATCAACTCTATGTTTATATATCCTAATTTTCTTTTAATACAAAGAGAGATGAATAAGAATAAAGATTATTATGAACTTTTAGGGATTGAAAAAGACGCGACTGAAAGGGAGATTAAACTAGCATATAGGAAACTGGCGAAAAAATATCATCCAGATGTTAATAAGAATGATCCTTATGCAAAGGATAAATTTATCGAAATAAAGGAGGCATATGATACATTAATCGATCCTGTCAAACGTCGAATCTATGATCAAGCAGGATACAATCCTCGAAATATAGATTGGAACGATATTTTTAGAACAACAGATTTTAGAACTATTAGAGAAATACTACGAGAGATGTATGGATATAGAACTCCATATTATAAACCTCCTCCTGAAGGAATGTATATTTAATAAAAAATTTGAATATATTTATTTAACCAAAAATTTAGCATAATTATAATTTAAAAGCTTATTTTAGTATCAGTCTAAATTTTGGGTAGGAGAAGCCGTATTGAACTCGAATTCAAGTCCTAATCGAAAACAGGAAATCATAGCATATATCTTATTAATCCTAACTGCTATTATCTGGGGGGGTACTTGGCCCTTAGGCCGATGGTTAGTATCTGAAGAGGTTGGAGGAGCTACCATTCCCCCAATGATGATCGCAGTAATCCGTTATTTTTTGGCTATTATTTGCTTTTTTCTTATTCTTAAATATAAAGAAGGAACTTTAAATTGGAAATTTGCTAAGGAAAATTGGAGAATTTTAACTTTAATGGGGCTATTGTCAGTAACTATTTATCAAGCAGGCTATCTTATTGGAGAAATTTTTACTGCCGCTAGCGATGCTAGTATAATGGTCGCAACAAACGCTATTTGGGTTGTAATTATTTCCAGTAAATTCTTAAAAACAGAATTTTTTACTTGGAAAAAAGTGATTGGAACTCTTTTAGCATTCATGGCAGTCATTATTGTAGCAGTATTTTCCCCGAATGAAGATGCCTCGAATCGTATTCTTGGAGATATATTAATATTGGTAGCCGCATTTGCTTACGCTGTATATACGGTAACTTCACGTCATTTTTTGAATAAAACCCAAAGCAATCCAAATTCTTATCAACCAAGCTCTTTATGGATAATAACCTGGGTATCTTTTTTTGGATTTTTAATAACCA
>JAEOSD010000075.1 GCA_016840545.1 Promethearchaeota archaeon | reverse complement strand
GTCAGATTTCCCTGCTCCTCTATTATCAAATCTAATTACTTTATATTTTTGACTTAAAATTGGGAATTGACCCATCCAACTTTCCTTTCTAGAACCAAAACCATGCACTAAAATAACTGGATATCCTTCACCATGGATTTCATAACAAATTTTGATTCCATTTACGTTAGCAAAAGCTTCTGTCATAAATAAAAACATTTATTGATAATTAATTAGTTAAAAAATCTAAAATTAATTTGACTATTTCAGGAGCTCTAGAAGTAGTTGAGTAATGACCTGCTTTTTGAAGAATTTTAAGAGTGCTATTAGAAATTTTTTCATGCATTTCCTTCATTTGTGAATTGGGGAGTATTCGGTCATGTGAAGCTGCAATTAAAAGGGTAAATGTTTTTATTTCAGTTAATCTATCTAAAGTATTAAAACTTTTGAGGTCATAAGCTTCGTTTTCTAAATCATTTATAGTTAAAGGATTTTCTACATCCATTCTAATTAAATCTTGGACTGAAAAAGTATTAAAGATTTTTTTTTAGGATCTGCTTGTAATTGTTTTCTGAAACTTATATGAAATCCAAATGTTGCTCTCTCCCAGAAAGCCTCTTCCGGATTTATTTTTCCAGATTCAAAATTTTGAATAACTGTTCTCTTGATAATTTCTCCCATAACACCCGAATAATTTGTATTGATTAATATCAATTTATTAACCCTCTCTGGATAACTTAACACAAATTGTTGTGCGATCATACCCCCAAGAGATTCTCCTCCAATATGTGCCTTCTTTATATTGAGGTAATCCATTAATCCTTTTACATCATCTGCAAACATTTGCATAGTAATTGGTTCATTCAGATGATCAGATTTACCAGCACTACGATTATCAAAAATAATTAGCTTAAAATGTTTACTTAAATCTTTTTTCATTACAAACCAAGTTTCTTTTGTTCCACCATATCCATGAATTAAAAATAAAGGGTATCCTTCACCAAGGATTTCATAGCAGATATTTATTCCATTAACTTCAGCAAATTTTTCGCTCATGATGATTAAATAAACCAATGAATTTATTAATAGTTTTTACTCAGCTTTTATTGAATTATCAAATTTTGCATATGGAAGATCCACAATACTTACAATTTCCATGATTATCCAAATATAACTTACTAACTCCTACACCTGATCTCTCAATAACTAATTTTGAACATATATTACAATAAGTATTATCATATTTTGAATAAGGTAAGTTTCCTAAATAAACGAATTTTAATCCAACTTCTTTTGATGTCTCATAAGATTGAGATAAAAGCTTTTTTGGAGTAGGATCAAAAAATCCATGTTCGTTTGATTTATAATGTGGAAAAAACCGTGTTAAATGAAAAGGTGTATCGTCACCTAAGTCATTTAAAATCCTCTGTGCGATATGCTTTATTATTTCTTGATTAGTATTCAAGTTTTCAATTAATAACGTTGTAATTTCGACATGTACACCAGATTCTTTAGCCATTTTTGCATTTCTCCATACTTTCTCTACATCTGCCCCACAATATCTTTTGACCATATCTGCTCCTCCTTTTATATCTATATTCATTGCATCTAAACCATTTTTAATTAAATCCTCTAATACCTCTTCAGTCATATATCCATTAGTAACATACGTGTTGTAAAGCCCTTCCTTTTTAGCTAATTTAAAGACCTCTAATGAGTATTCAAAAAGTAAAGTGGGTTCATTAAAAGAAATTGAAGTGCCTTGGCAATTATTCTTTTTTGCTATTTTAATTATTTTTTCTGGGGTTAAGTAATCTTTTGAATTTTTGACAATATTACTGATATCCTTCTCAGGATGTGAAATATGATGATTTTGACACCAAAAACAGCTAAAATTACAGCCATATGTACCAATTGTAATTGCAACAGTTCCAGGATAAAAGTGATATAAAGGTTTCTTCTCTATTGGGTTAAAGGATAACGCAGGAATTAATCCATAAACAATACTAAAAATTTCTCCATTAAGATTGATACGAGTTTGACAAAAACCTGAATTTCCATTTGAAATTTTACATTTACGTTCACAGGTTAAACATTGAGAAATGTTTTCATCAATTCTCTCTTGGTATTTTGCTTTTTTTAAATACTGTGGATTTATAAAATCCATACATTCTCATTTTATACTTTAAATAGATGATAAACTTCAGGTGGTTTATCTTCCCAATCTTCAAAATGATCATCTTTAACTGCTTCAATCATGGCAGATCTTGCAGCAAGCCAATCCTTTTTTGAATTCCAAATAGCCAGACCAATAAGGCGACCTGTATCTTCATCCTTGGTCGTATGAGCAGCAATAAGCCCTTCTTTTCCTTCCATAGCTTTCCCAAAGCGATGCATAGAATCAATTAGTAATTGTTCTTTTTCTGGTTTTGGATAATGAATCGACATATGAACAAACATGTATTTTCTCCCTTGTTCTATTATTTAGACTTTAGCATTATGCGTAATAAATGAAAAACCCTTGCGAATAGATTTTTCATTATTGGAAAATCCATTACATATCTAATGGTTTTTAATAACCTATATTTTTTTGGTTTAAATGTACTTAAATCCTTATCGTATGTGATTTGTTGAATATAAAAGTTTTTATTAAAAAAAGATAAAATCAGTGAATAGGTCATGATTGCTATTATATCCCATGCTCTACTAATATGATCTCTGGGATAATTCAATTCTTCTCCCATTGCCATCCTCACAACCTCTATAACATGAAAAATTTCAATTTTACTTCTTAAAAGCTCTTTAGTGGCCCATAATAAATAAATACAGCCACCACAATAAGATATTAAAGCCTCTGCTCCTGTCTCTTCTGCTTCTTTAAATTTTTTCATTCCTTCTGTGATAATATCGAAAATAATTGATATATTTTTAACCCAAGATGCTCCAGACCCAAATCCGCAACATAATGAATCTTTCCTATTATGTTTCATTTCAATTATCTTGCATCCGCACTTTTTTAATATTTCTCTTGGAATTTCCCAATATAGACCTTCTATAGCCTTAGAATAGCAATTATCATGAACAGTAACACCCAGATTTAATTGTTTTTTTAAGTTTAACTCTCCAGAACTTATTTTATCTAAAAGCCATTGATTAAAATTGATAAAATTTTGGGAGTGATTTACTCCCATCTCCTTAGGATGGACTTCTTTAAATATATATTCTACCGCATCCAAGCAAGCGACTATATTTTTAACGCCCCAGGAATCAAAATCATTTTTTGTTCTTTGAGCAATCCTTTGAACAATATCTAAGTAACCCCCTTGATATAAATAAGCACCGCCTTCCCATTGATCAATTCTATCAGTCGGCTTGAAATAATCCAATAACTTGCTTCCACCAATTATAAATGGAAATAAGTGAGTATAGTTCCCAATCAATAAAGGTGTATCATGTGGTTTTGGGATATAATGCATCCATTTATAAATCCATCTTCTCTCTTGATTTGATAAAAACACATTGAGAAGTTGCCAAATATTAGATTCCATAGTAGGACACACAAATCGATATAGTGGAGGAGCACCTCGCTCTTTATAGAGGTCATTCCATCTTTCAAGGATTAATTGATAAGGATTTGCATTTTGAGGGCAGATTAAATTGCATGAAAAACAGGTAGTGCATTTATAGAGAGCATATTTAGATTCTTTTCCTTCAATAAGATTTTTAATTTCTTTTTTTGCTTCTTCAATAGGTAATTTTAAAACAGGGCATAAATGAAAGCATTCACCGCATAAGTTACATAGATCTTCTCTAAAACCAGAAGTTCTTTTAGTTTTACTCAACTTTACCAAGCCTCCTTGTAATCGGGCGGATTTTCAGGAATTTTCTCTATTTTAAAAGTTTTTTTTGATGGAATTTTAGGAAGTTGATTCTTAACTGCTCCCCAAAAAAAATGTTTTCCTCTTTTCCGTTTTGCTTTTTTAGTAAGAGTCGGATTTTCACCAACTGCCATTTGTATTAATTCAATTATATGATAAACTCTAATTTTTCTAAAATAAAGCTTTTTATTTCCTGTAAATGTAGCAAGACAACCAGCACAATAAACGCATACCGCATCTGCTTTAGTTTTCTTAAAAGCATTAAAATTTCTAATAGTCGAGGATCTTATTCTAAATGAATGATAGGCAGAATCTACCGAAAATCCAGCTCCTATACCACAACATCGTACATTTACTCTGTACGAATCAGTTTCAATAATTTTCACTCCAATTGCGTCTAAAATCTTCCGAGGTAAATCCATATATTCATCTCCAAACATCTTAGAATAACAAGAATCTTGGAGGGAAACTGTTATATCTAGTTTATTCTTTATCTTGATTTCTCCATTTTGAATTTTTTCCCATAAATATTGAATGTAAGATTTTATCTCATCAAATTTATACATTAATCCATAATGAGGAAGAACATATTTAAAAACATTAGTGCCTGCTGTACACAGAACAAGCAATTTTTTTGGTTTTAAGATATTAAACCACTTGTCTAATCTTTTGGTAATCTGAAAAAGTTCCTCTTTATATCCTGTTCGAAATAAAGTTTCACCACAGCAATATTCTAGTCGTCCTCTAATATCTAGACCTTCAAAAAAACTAGCTTGAGTCAATTCCGCAAAAGTTATAATATTACAACCTGGATATGTCAAGGTTTCTCCTTTTAGAGGGTCTAACGAGGACCAATTCTTAACAAGTTCTTTAGTTTGTTTTGGTAGATGCTCCATAACATATGAACGGAAGTTGGGATAATAAGGATATAGAGTCATATAATGTTTTCCTCTTACTCTTAGACCATCCTTTCTATATTGCTCATTCCAGCGTTTTAAAATGAGGCTTGTTGGACGAGCATTTTCAGGGCAATAAAAATTACAGGAAAAGCAACTTTGACATTCACTTAAAACTCTCTCAGTTTTTTCTCCTATTATAAGTCTTTCCATCTCTTTAATTGCTAAATCAATAGGTAGCATCATGATAGGACATTTGTGAAAGCATTCTCCGCATAAAGTGCAAGCTTGCTCATCAAATTCTTTGAAGAACTCTGAATTAATTCGTTTTATTTTAGACATCTTTAACATTATTTGATGTAAATAACCTTGATCTAATATTAGCAAAAATTAATATAAACTTTTAAACCTAAATATAAATCTTTCCTTATCTTTATGAAGCAACAATAAGAATTATGATATACGCAAATACCAGATTACCCAAAATAATACCCGTATCTTTTAATGAAGTCTTTCCTAAGAGATCCATTCTAGGCTTCCTGAAAATATACATAACTCCAATTGGGAAAATTACTATTGGTAGAAAAATCAAATAATTAGTAATAATTAATGATATTATAGACACTGTTAATGCAATTATGGATGAAATCCACATAACAATTTGAGAAGACCTTGGTTTTAATCTAGCAAGAGCGTCTCCATCAATCATTTCATGTAACATTTGCCCTACAAAACCAGCAGAAGTTATTGAAACTACAATAAGCCACTCTGATAATACCAAATTTGGAAAATAATTTAAGATAGTGTCTCCTGCGTTAATTTTAATCATAAAATAAGGTAAAAAAATATGGGAAATTCCTAAGATAATATGGTTGATTATCACTAATTTTTTAAATAGACAGTAAAAAATTACCATAATTACGATTAATACCAGATAAATTGCTAAAACTGGTTTAATTAAAATTTCATTTAAGAAGCACATTGTACCCACCATAAAACTTGAAATTGAGAGAACTCCTATTTCTTTGCGTCCATATCCCTCAACTCGTTCAAGTGTTTCTTTTTCATTAGGATCCTTCATATCAATCACATCATTAAGAGTATTTCCTGTAATAGCGTAAAAGCCAAAACCAGCTAAAATCCAAATATGAGAAACTACATCATAATTATTCAAATAAATGCATAATAAACATGGGATTAATACAGAAAAGAGATACTCTACTCGAAGAAGTTTAAATCCCTTACTCATGAATCCAAAACACTTTAAAATTATTCATTCAAAACTAATTCTTTATTATCTTTAAAATGATTTAAAGCTTTAGAGGGAATTTTTACTATCTTGTACTTTGAATAAAATGTTTTTCTTTTCTCTGTCTCTCTTCCCATTTTTTACGTTCTTTCCTTTATTTTCTCGATTTATATTCTTTACTTTTCAAGATTACGTTATTTTTTATCCAAGGTGTTTTTATTTTTTTTATTTAGATTATAAGAAATTATTTTATCATTAGGCGGTTTTTGCTCGGGAATTTCTTTGACCTCAACGGCTAAAATTTCTGGTTGGTGGTCTTTAAGCTTCTCTTTGTTTTTTTTCTCGTTCACTTATTTAATCACAATAGAAATTTAATTTTTATTTATTATTTATTTCGAGTCTTGTCACAAACACTTTAATTAATTCTAATATCATTTATTAAATTAATTACAAATGTGTAGATAGAAAAGGAAATAGTTTGATCTCAAAAATCTTTATCATAGGACCTGGAGGCATTCTTTGTTATACTAAAAATTTTTTTAACAAGATGGATAAAGATGATGAAGTTATAAGCGGGTATATTACTGCTGTTAGTGATTTTGCGAGAGAAATTAAGGGTGGTAAAATTGAATCCTTAATCTTTAAGAACTTCAAACTAGTTTATTCATATTCTCATGAATTTAAATGTATTTTTGTTATTGTTATTGATAAGGATGATTTAGAAGAGAGTGCCAGAAACAACTTAAAATTAATAAAAACAGAGTTTATTAAAAGGTACCGTCCATATTTAGAAACCTGGACAGGTCTCGTAAGCATCTTTAATAATTTTGATGGCTTTATAGAAGAAAATATTTACATTCCACCAAATATAATATTGACAGGAGAAAAAGGAGTTGGAAAGACAACATTGATGAATTTACTCCCAACAGAAACGATTATAGAATTAGATGATAATATGAATGAAATACTTTTTAAACAGATCAAGCTTTCGGGATTAAGTGGAATAAAGGAATGTATAATAAGAGCAATAAATCTAAATACCCTAATAAATTATTCAGATTTATATAAAGAAATGTTAAATTCAGCAGATATTATTTGTCTTATTACAAATTCTGGCGCGACTAATTTAGCACGTACTCAAAGATTGTTTTCTTTATTAAAGAATAAAGTGCCTAAATCAAACTTCTTTATACTAGCAAATTTCCAAGATAAGAAAGCTATTGCAATTGATTCAAAAAAGATCGAAGAAATGTTTGGTCTTAAGACTTTTAGCTTTTCAGCAATTCAAGATCTCTCTAAAGAGAAAATAATCAATATAATTAAAGAGATGTTAACAATTTCAATTTTAAATAATATTAATGGTTAATAAAAATTAGGGCAGGAATTATGACTATTAATAAAGATTTTGTATTCCCGGTATATATCTATGAAAGTGTGTTAAATGAGATTAAGGATCTTTGTAAAAATTATGAAAATGAAATATTTGGTTATTTAATTGGCCTGATATATAAATGGAAAGAAGAAATGTACGTTATTATAGAGGATATATTATTCATAGAAGGAACATTCTATAGTCATAAGGTATCATTTGCTCAAATTGAAGGAACCGCCGGAAAGTATGATAAAGAATTTCAAAAATTAAAACAAAAGAAAAAAAATAAGAATTTATGGATCGTTGGTTGGTGGCATTCTCATCCCGATTTAGGTTGCTTTTTATCAATAACTGATTTGAAGACTCAACAACACTTTTTTCCCGAAAGTTATCAAGTTGCATTAGTTATAGATCCTATCAGAGACACCTACGACTTCTTCACGATAGATACTCATTCCAATAAAAAATATAAAGCTATTAACAGTGCAATTATATCTGAAAATTAAATCATTTAATCTGAAAATATTAAAGAAAAATTATGAATAATAAAAAGGAAGAGCAAGAAATTGAAATCATAGGGCAAGATTCCATTGATTCAGATAAATATGATCGCCAGAAACGAATTAAAGGTTGGGATCAAGATAAGATTTCTAGCGCTAAAGTTATGGTAATTGGCGCTGGAGCTACCGGGAATGAAATTATAAAAAATTTAGTTTTAACAGGGATAGGTAAAATTTATCTGGTTGATTACGACTTTATTGAACCCTCTAATTTAAATCGCTGTGTTTTTTTTAATGAAAAAACTGCAGAAAAAAAGGAATATAAAGTTGATATCGTTAAGGAAGCTTCACGGATTTTAAATCCGGATGTTGAGATTATAGCTATAAATAAAGAATTGAACAAGATAAATAAGAGCCTTTATAGCCAATGTGATGTTATCTGCTCTTGTTTGGATAATATTGAAGCTCGAATTGAGGCAAATAATTATGCTTACTACTATAATACCCCTTTTATTGACTCTGGGATTGATGGCCATTTTGGAACTATCCAAGCAGTCTATTCTGAAGTAAATGAAGCTGCTTGCCTTCAATGTGGAATTACCGGCACCGATTTAGATTTAATGTGGAAGAAATTTTCGTGTACGGGGCAAGAAATTGATTCTGAAGATGGTGAAACAACAAGAAAAATAGCTACTATTATTACTACAACTGCAATAATTGGAGGTATTCAATCTCAACAAGTTTTTAAATTTATACTTGGTATCGATTATTATAAAGAGAAAAAAAGTTGGGATAATGAAATTGGTGAACCTTTAATTGGGAAACAATTAATTTATAATGGTCTTACAAATCAATTTAATATTATTGAGAAAATAAAAGATCCAAATTGTTGGACATGCTCATATAAAAAATTAAAATAAGATCTACATATTTAAATAATTTAAAGTTGTGATTAAGATTAGATATGCCTGAATTACCACTTGAAATCTGGAAGGATCGAATACGTAACGAGATAAAAAGTTTGGAAAGACTCAAAGTTATTGAAAAAGATTCAATAATTTGGCAAGAGAATAATGTAGAGTTCTTGATAATACTAAAAGCGTTAGGATTTATTCGAGAAATAGAAAATCCCCAAAATTTATCACCCAAAACTTCACACCGAATCCTTTTTAAACTAAATCGATCTTTCCCTTATCCCGGTGGTATAGATTTTGCATGGTATTCTAACATTTTTCATCCCAATATTCATCCTGTTGAATTACCTTATTCTACAAATCCAGGCACAGGTTATATTTGTTTAAATATTTTAAAACAATGGTCCAGACTTTCTGATCTAGAGACCACTGTGAAAGCATTAGAAAAATTATTGGAAGATCCAAACCCAAACGATCCTCTTAACTATGATATATGCTTAGAAGCAGCAGAATTTTTTAAGAAAGTAGATCTTGAAGCACTAAAAAATCAATTTCAAAATAAAATATTAGAAGATAAAAAAGATGAGGATATTATTATAATTGATGATTAAACTTAATAATAATATCCCCCAATTACTCTAGCCCATAAAGCCAGTTTATCATTTTCTTTTAATCCAAACTTATGGATAGCTTCTTCAATCGTTATGGTATTTGGTAATTCTTTTTCATGAAGCACTAGGGTATATGATCGTTGCTCCACACTAATAATACCCATATGTTTTATAACAATATCGATAATGCGTTCAATTTGGTGATGCTCTTTAACATCAAGTTTTATTAACTTGCCAGTTCTAGAATCTTCTACTGATAACCTCATGAAGTTTTTACCTATTTATCTATGTTATTAATTGCTAACTGAATTTCAAAAGTATTATATTAATAATTTAAACATTTTGCCTATTTAATATTGTTTTAAAATTCATATTAACTTGGAGGATTCGTTTTTGGAACAAGCTTTTTATATTCCTCTTTCAAATCTTTCTTAAATGGTTTTATTGGTTTTGATTCATCTAAAGGTTCATTACATACCCAACACATATTTTCTAAATTACTTAATTCTTCAGAACATTTTAAACAATATAGTGCACTACATTTGGGGCAGATATAATTAATTCTTGATACTTTATTTTTACATATTAAACAAATTCTTTGTTCTCGAAAAAAAGTAACTTCTTCCTCGGTAATACTTTGAGGTCTTGAAAAAATTCTCAAAGATGTTTGAGATTCATCACTAGCATCACTAACTATTATTAAATTTTCAGTCTTTATGTTATGAATTGTAAAATATAGGAAAGGAATTATAATTATCATTAGAGCCAATGTATAAAGAATGTTATAAAGAGATAAATCCATAAATATATAAAATATTTCAAGAGCAATTAACGAGCTAAGGGTTGAAATTCCAAGTATTATCCAGAAATAGAGTGCTCCAGAAAAATATTTTTGATTAACTATCATTGGAGAGAAGGCAATAAAAGTACCTAAAATAAAAATTATTGGGGGTAATGATAATGGTATTAAATTCAATTCTTTAATTTCTCTACTGGATAAATCCCATGCTATAGAATTTAGAATGAATCCAAACAATAATAGGGAAGAAATTGCTTTAAAATTTAATCGAGACCACTTTGTAAAATAAAACATGATTAACATTAGTAAAAATAAGTCGTACATTATAAAAACTGAATAAAAAACTGACATTATGTCATAGGGAGTAATAAATAAGAATATTATTGATAAGATTTGGAATATAATTAAAACAAACTTTGTTTTTCTTATAATCAATTCATATGCAAATATTAAAACACTGATACCCGCTACCCAAGCTATAACTCCAAATCTGGAATATAGTTCCCATGTGGCTCCAATATTATTATAATCCCCATAAAAAGTATTATTAGTGTATGCTCCCGGAACCGCAAGATCGCATAAATAATGGAATAGCCTATTGATTGCCAATCCAAAAATAAAACTTCCAAACCCAAATAAAACAATTTTATTATTAAAACTCTCTTTTTGTTTACCCCTATAGATATAAAAAATTCCACAAATAATAAGAAAAATTATAGCAATTCCCCATAAAAGACGTTCTGATGGGTCCCATATCTTTACTTCAGTCATAGTTATTACTTATTATTAAAATAAAAAAATTAATTAAATAGATTTTTAATAAATTTTCATGGCGTTGGTCTCGTACCTCTTCTAAACACTAGATAAAAGGCAAAAATCTCGATAGGAATTATACAAAAACATATTATTGCTGCAATATAATTTATGAAAATTAACCATATGCCTAAAAGGAGTAATATAATTGCTATTATCCCAGGTGGGCAAACAAAGATGTAAAATCTACTCTTTTTCTCTATTTTGGCCATTTTTTTCACATATTTTCTAACAATGATATTAGTTTTTATTAGTTAAAATTTTATTTAAATTATTATTGTTTGATGTGATAGTATTCGTACAATTTTGTATATAAATATGATCATAAAAATCGAAAAAAAGATGAAATACGATCATTCCAGCAATTCCTGCTATGATGTTATTTGTCCTTACTAAGGAACCTAAAACCAAAAAGAAGCTAACATGTAAAAAATTCTATACAAATAAATATCTAATTCATCATAAATCTTCTTAAAAGATAAATCAAACAAAAAATCAAAAATTAAATTATAAAAAAGTTATTAAATTAGTAAGTACTTAATCTAAAATTTTAGTTGTTTCAGTCCATGCCCGATTCCGACGAAAATAAGCTCATTGTTAAGTTAGTTAAATGTTCTCGTTGCGGGAACCCTTTTATGATTAAAAAAGGAGAGAAAGAATCGGGAGAATTGATCTGTGAAAATTGTATTAAATTAGAGCAAAGAAAAAAGCAACTTGCCAATTCAGTTATAGCGTCTCAAAAGAAAATAGAAATATCTATTCAAAAAATTAAAAATGAATTGAAACTAGCAAAATCACAATATAGAAAGGATTTATACAAGGAGAAGATTAAGAAACGATCAGAATCTTTAACGAAATCTGTTGAACTTTTACAAAAAATTAGAGACACTGACGATGAAAGATATATTGATGAATATAAAAAATTATTTGAAAAATTGAAGCAAAATTCGTATGATTAAGTTTATAGTTTTTTAAATTTGAAAGCAGTATTCAATAATCTTTTTTTGGTTCTTCTTCTAACTCACATAAATCTTTAGATTTCAGATTTAACTTTAAATTTTGCGTAAATGATAACTAAAAATGGGTATAAACAAGAAATACTTTTCTGAATCGATACTATTCCTCATTAAATTTATATCAAATTGTTTTGGATTTAAATTTTCTTCATAGAAATCAATTTTTTTATGTAAATTTACTCTATCTATATTAGGAATCCAAGGGAGACTAGTACAATAATGCTCTATTACTTTAAACTGATTTATGAAATATTGGTTTAATTTTCTTCCTATAGCAGGGTCTCCACCCAGATTTTTAATATTATACATTATTTCTTTTTTCAGATTAGTATCAGGGTATTCAATTAATCCCCCAAAGTCTGGTTCTCCTAAAATCAAGAATATGCCATCATTGGTTAAAATTCTATGAATTTCTGATATGGCTTTTTTCAAATCCCTTATCCATAGGAAGGTAAAATAGGAAATGATAACATCAAACATCTCATCCTCAAAAGAATTATTTGATATATCCATCACCATTAATTTTGCATTAACCATATTCTTTTCAAGGTTTACTCTTGCATATTCAATTTTTATTGCATCATTATCTATGCCATATAATTTTAAGTCATACATAACTCCAATTTCTTTAAGTAGTTCACCAGTAACGCACCCTACTTCTAATAAACTCTTCTTCTGAGCAAGATTTGCCTTGCTGTATAAATTATCGCGCAACTCAGCTGTCCATCTTAACCTTTCATCGAACTCAAACTCCCATTTCATCACTAAAACCAAATTTTTCGTACAATTAATTAGTTAATACAATTTTATCAAGAATTTTTAGATCGTAAAAATTTCTTTACATTTCACTTCGCTTTATTAATTTGAATAAAAATAACCTTAAAAAATTAAGTAGTAAACGGTTTAAAATTCAAATACGAATTATTTTAGTATTATTTTTAAACAATCTATATTTCTAATTTAATTAAGTTGAATGTATTAATTAATTTTCTAATTCTAAAACTATGTCGATAAATCAGATTTCAGTTTTTCTTCCTAATAAACCGGGAGAGCTTGCCGAATTTTTTGAGGTATTAATGGATAATAAAATTTATATTAGATCTCTTACAGTGGCAGAAACAGAAGATTATGGTCTATTATTACTTCTAGTTGATCAATTTGAAGAATGTATTAAAATTTTAGAAGAAAGAAAACTCCTATATTCAGTTACTGAGGTGGTAGCTGTTAGACTTTCTGATAATATTGCAGCATTATATAAAATTGCTAAACTCTTTGGTTCAAATAATGTAAATATTGAATATCTTTATACGAGTATAATTGATGACCAACCATTAATAATATTCAGACTAGATGACAATGAAAATGGAATCGAAGTCCTTAAACAAAATGGTTATCACGTGGTTAAGGAATTTTCATAATTATAGTTCAATAAATTAAAATTAAAAAAGATCATCGTCTACATCTTGATTATCCTCTGGAAATCTTCCAAATTCTAGCATAAATTGTTGAAGCAGCTCACTTTCTCTTTTTGTATACATTGGATCCTCATCATAATTAAAGAAACAAGCCTTAGAGTTTGTATTTAATTGTTCTTCCAAAATTTGGCGCAAATTAGGTGTTCCTTTTATGAAAATAATTTTTTGCTTCTCATTTAAAACTTGAATGGCACCTTCAGTTTCTGGCACGGTTTTTATATTTTCAATCGTCAATTCTAACCAATTTTGAGGCGGAAGTATCACAGTAGATATTTCAAAACGTAAATCACATTTTAAACACCGATTAGCTTCCTCCATAGCTATAGTTTCATTAAAGCCTAGTTCAATTTCGTTAAAACTACTTTGACGTTCTTCTAGTGATAAAAGTGGCATTTGAGCTCGTGTTTTATCATAAAATTTTTCATCACGTCCCAACCATGGATTAGATACATTGGATTCGACGAAATTATCGTTAATTTCACCATTGCCTTCTAAATACTTATCAATTGAAGAAGCAGCTTTTCGCCCCATTTCAATCGCATCTACTACCGAACCGGGGTTACTTATGACTTCACCACCTGCAAATATTCCAGGGATATTCGTCTCAAAAGTTTCTTCTTTAATTTTAATTAACCCTTCTGTGGAGATTTTAATTTTACTTTCACTTCCCAAAACAGATAAATCTGGGATTTGACCTATAGCTATTATTACCATATCGGTTTCAATAGATTTTATGTTGGTTTCGTCAAAGATAGGATTAAATAAGTCATTATCATCAAATACCGAATCACAATGGATAAACTCAACCTTAGATACCTCACCATTTGTATCAGTAATTTTTTTTGGCCCCCATGAGCAATTTAATGTTATACCTTCATCTATCGCTTTTTGAATTTCCCAATCATGAGCAGGCATCTCTTCTCTACATTCTAGACACGTTAATTGAACATTTTTAGCCCCTAATCGTTGAGCTGTTAAAGCTACGTCTATAGCTACATTTCCTCCCCCAATAACAATAACATTGTCTGTTACTTTAACTTCTTCACCAAGATTGACTTTTTTCAAAAAATCAAGACCCCAGAGAATGTTTGGCAAATTAGACCCTTCTATATTAAGTTTTTTAGTATTTTGAGCGCCAATAGCTAAAAAAATAGCATTAAAGCCCTGTTCTTTCAAATCTTTAAGTGATAAATGTTCACCTATAATTTTATCAGTTTGAATATCAATTCCTATGCTTAATATGTGTTCAAGATCTTTTTCAAGAACGGCTTGTGGTAATCGATATTCTGGGATTCCTACTCTTAACATGCCACCTACATAAGAATTAGCTTCAAAAACTGTGACAGAATGTCCAAGCCTTTTTAAATAATAAGCTGTTGTGAGTCCTGAAGGACCAGAACCTACCACTGCTATTTTTTTCCCAGTTGGGGGGTTGATATTTATTTTTGAATTCCATAAATTACTATCATGGTCCATTGCAAATCGTTTTAAAGCACATATAGCAATGGGATCATTAATTTGGCTTCGACGACATGCAATTTCACAATCATGGAAGCATACTCTTCCAAGAACCGAAGGAAAAGG
>JAEOSD010000074.1 GCA_016840545.1 Promethearchaeota archaeon | reverse complement strand
ATGTTTTTACAATATAATAAAAATAGTATTATCAATTATATAAACTAGCTTTTTGGATATGTAATCTATTTTCAGCGTGTCTAAAAAAAAATGAAATTATTATATAACTTTTTTATATAATTTTAAAAGAGCTTTTAAAGGTAATAAAGAATCAAAATAAACAAAAGCACTATCTGCATCTAATTCTTGTTCCATAATTAACTTTTTCAATTTTAATATATATTCTAAACGTAGATCATAAAATTTCCTAAACCGGTTCTTATCTAAAAACACAAAATTAAATTCTGGTTCATTTATTCCTGATAAAAACTCTTTATAGATATCTTTTGCTTTTTCAATATCTTCCAAATGATCATCAAGATGATTTAGTGAGGAACTCAAATAATTTACCAATCTAATAACATTATATATAGCACTTTGATGGTTTCGAATTTCTGAAAGCAAGAAATCATGTAATTCTTGTGCGCCTGAAGGGATTTCCATAAAAACCCTTTCGATTTCCTCTTCCTTCCTATATTTTTCACTAATACGATAATATTTCGGTGGTATTCTTTCTTGTCCTCCTAATTTTATTTTTCCCCGTCTAGATACTAAAAGTCCATCACTTTCCATGGCCTTTAACACTCTTGATACTGTAGATTTGCTTTGTTTTATATATTTGCTTATCTGACTAACATTTAATTCATGATATAAATTGAGAAACATCCAAATATCATAACGTGATGTATGTTTAGAAATTAAAGATTCCCAATCTTTTCCTAAATAAAGGTCACCATAAAATTTTTGTTTAATCGATAAATCTCCAGTGTTATTTTCTACGTTATCAATATTATCTTTATCAAATCTTTCTGATTCATCATCTTGATTGTTTTTCATAAAAGTAATCAATTTAAATTTTAATTAAGAATTATAAAACAATTTATAATTTTGTTCTACTAAAATTTTATTTTCTTTATATAATAAATAGTGATGGAAACATTTAAATATGAGCGTGTCCCATTTATCATTGAGCATGGGACAGTGCCATCACATATATTATACCGCACTGTACCATCTTTCATTTCGAAATCTACGAAAAAACCGATAAAAAAGATGATTTTTAAAAAAATAAAATAAAAACAATAAGAATAGGGTGGAATTTAAATGAATAAAAAAAATTTTTTAAAAATGAGTATTCTATTTGCTACATTAGGTATCTTGGCTTTCAGCTTTATACCCCACGTTAACGCAGGTATTCCTCCATTCATCCCACAAGACCAGATGGGTAATAATCTTTTATTTCCTACGTTTGTAGGTGAAGGGTGGCCGTTTAGTGCTTCAGAAAACCTCTTTTTTGCTTTTGGCTGGGAATCAACGCAAGAAGAAATAGAAAATGATTTAGCCCCTAAACATCCATGGGAAATAAAACTCTTCATTAACAATGAGGAAATTGTTTTACGAAGATATGATATCTTTGTAAAGAAAGAAGGTGGTATAAAAAATTCCGTGTGGTATTACATATTTGGACCAGAATATTTTACACCAGGAGGAGAATACCTTTTAAGATGGGAATTCTGGGTAAAAAGACCTTATCAAGGAGATGGCAAGAATTATTGGAGAATCTTTGTGGATTATTGGGGCATCTATTTTGGAGTTCCTGGTCTCGAGTTCCGCTTTGAGTATTATTTAAATATTGTTGAATAAATATTTGGTAAATTAAATTAAACCACAAAATTAATTATAGAAAAGTAGTAATAAGTATATCATAAAAGGACTTCAAGAACATATCAATATACAAATTTGCTACTTTCATTTTTTTTTAAATATTAAAAAAAATTTAGGAAAACTTACATTTTTGATTTTTTTTCTTGATGAATTTTTTCTCGTTGTGCTTTTACCTGCTTTAATATCTCACCATCTAAAGGATAAAAGTATATCGCTATAATAGCAATTACTAAAGCTATTGCGGGATAAATAAACATCAAGCTTCTAAAACCAAATTCGATTTCTGGAGTTATACTTCCAGTGAAATAAGGATAATCAGCGATTAAAAAAACAGGACCTATAATTAAAAACACAAAAACAGTAGCGAATCTTTGAAAGAAAATATTCACACCATAATACCCACCTTCTCTACGTGCTCCCGTCTTTACCTCGTCCTCATCAATTATATCTGCTATTACTATGTCGATGATATATAATGAACCCGATAAACCAATCCCTATCAAGAAAAATACAATAAATGCAATTACTTCTAAAAATGGCATAGTTGAATTAAGGAAAAATAACGGAGCAAGAGAAATAATCCAGACACTCATTGATATTAGCCATGATTTTCTTGGACCTAATCTTTGAACTAATGGTTTCCATAAGAGGGTCATAAAAAGTGCTGCAGATAAGAATGTTGCTCCCAATAATAAAGAAATCATTAATGGGTTTTCAAATCCTAAAATAAATTCACCATATAAAGGGACTATCACAGGTAGCATCCCATATACAAACCAATTTGCTATTTCTGCAGGGATATATCTCATAAAGCTTTTACTTTTGACACAAATTTTAAGCGTATTAAAAAATTTTGGAGCCTTTTTATAATCCTCGCGAAATTCAACCCTTTCTTTTGGAGAAAATTTTATGAAGAGCAACCCTGGTATTATAACCACAATTGCTACGATTATTCCATAAAGAGGATATTCTCCTGGTTGTGGGCTTGTATAACTTGAAATAAATAGCCCAGGCATAATAAAAGCGGCAATTAATCCAATGATTGCAAATAATTGCCTAACATTATTGCCTTTTGTTCTTTCTTCCTCAGTAATGAAAATTTCAGGATATAAAGCAGTATAATTAATGTCATACATCGTAAAAAATAGTTCAAAAACAATGATAATAACAAGAAAGTATATATAATTCACGATAATATCGGTAAATCCCCAACTAGCTGGTGGTGTGAATAACAAGAACAAGATTAATGCAATAGGGAACAGAGAAACCATTATCCAAGGAAAGCGACGCCCATATTTGGTATGAGTTTTATCTGAAAAATGCCCAATAAATGTATCATTGAAGCTATTCCAAATTGACCATATAATAAAACCAAAAGATATCCAAAAAATTTCTATTTTAACGACAGCAAAATAAAATGTGAATGTAAGAAATATAAATGCTTGATAAGATGCAATATCTGATAATTGTCCAATTCCGTATGCAGCTGCCCGTTTATATGAGAATTTTTTTCGTTCTAATTTCGAATTTTCATTAACCATAAAATTTCACAATAATTTTTTTATAGGATGATATTATTTCTCTTATCTCTTAATAAATTTTTTTTATTTTTTAAGATATTAGACAACAATTATTGTACAAAGAAATCTTAAATTGAAGTGATCTCTAATCAATATTGATGGTTAAAATGGATTTAGAAAAATTATTTAAACCTAAGTCAATGGCAGTCGTTGGCATTTCAAAAAAAAATCCCTTAGGTCCTGGAAGAATTGTTTTACTAAAAAATGAATTTGAAATGAATGTAAAAGTTTACGGAATCTATCCAACTGGAGGAGATATAGAGGGAGTTCAACTATATGAAAAGTTAGATAAATTACCTCTCATTCCTGATCTTCTTGTAATTGCTGTAGGACCCGATGATACTTTAGGGTACATTCAAGATTGCGCTGATTTAGGTATTCCTGCAGCTGTTATAATAGGTGGAGGTTTTGCAGAAATTGGTATAAAGGGTAAAAAAAGACAAGATAAATTAGAGAAAGTTGCATTTGATAATGATATTGCGGTGCTTGGTCCTAATTGTCTTGGAGTGTATGCTCCACCATTGGTTGATACAATATTCTTACCTACAGAACGTATTACACGCCCACCGAAAGGGTCTGTGGCATTAATAAGCCAGAGCGGTGGTGTGTTAGTTGATCAATTCTTTGTGAAGTTTAATGAGAGGAATATTGGTGTTTCCACAGCAGTTTCGATTGGTAATCGGGCTGTTGTTGATGAGGTTATGTTACTTGATTATTTTAGCAAGGTTGATCCTGATACATCTAATATTGCGTTCTATTTAGAAGGTTTTAAGGAGAATCGGGCAAGGGAATTTTTAAGGCTAGCAAGGGAGTCTGAAGATACAGTTATTGTATTTTTTGGAGGAAAAACACGCGAAGGGAAAGTAGCAACGCTTTCTCACACAGCTAGTTTAGCCGGGGATTTCAAGATTATGTATTCCGCTTTAAGACAGAATATGGTTATTTTACCGCATTCTGAGAGAGAATTATTAACTTCACTAAAAGTCTATGATGTTCTTTCTCATCGAAAAAATCCTTTCGGTGATAACGTTATCACCTATGGTGATGTTGCAATTGTTTCAGTCTCTGGTGGACATGGAGTACTTGCAGCAGATATGTTAAGAACATACGGGTTAAACCGTGTTGATTTTACTAAGGAGGAGAAAAATCAAATGAAAGGATTGATGAATCCTGTAGCACGAGAAATCGCATCATTCAATAATCCAATAGATTTAACCGGATCTGTTTTAGATACTGATATTGAAAATATAATTAGATATTTATCTGATATTGAAAGAATAGAGTGCATTATCCTCCTATTACTACCCTATCCACCAAATATATCTTTCCAAATCGGGAGGAGAATCGCAAATATTATATCAACAAAGAGAAAACCCGTTGTTTGTTTTGTTCCCTATGTACCAAAATATTCCTTGATAATTGAATCATTAGAATTAGCTTACATCCCAGTTTTTCATTCCATAAAAGAGGCAGTTCAAGCTGTTTCTGCCCTAAAACAACGTACTAGAATTGATAGCGTTAAGAAAGGAAATGTTTATTGGGACTGAATTTCCTATTTTTTTATTAGAATAACATTTAGTAATTTATGTGTATTATGATAAACAATTTCATAAAATTATTTTTAAAAAATTAGTCAAAAAAGGTAGCTATTATGAATGAAAAAATTGGGTGGATAGGTACAGGTGTTATGGGAAACTCAATGTGTATGCATATTTTAAAAGCGGGATATGAAATATTTGTATATAACCGAACAAAAGAAAAAGCAAGAGAATTAATTAAGGCAGGTGCTAAGTGGAGTTCTAGTCCTAAAGAAGTAGCTAAACAGTGTGATATTATTTTCACAATTGTAGGATTCCCCCAAGATGTAAAGGAAGTATATCTTGGTGAAAATGGAATTTTAGCTGGTATTAAAAAGGGTTCAATAATTGTGGATATGACTACTTCGAAACCTACATTAGCTCAAACAATCTACGAAAAGGCAAGGAAATTAGCTGTCTCTTCTATAGATGCTCCTGTATCAGGTGGGGATGTTGGAGCTCATGAAGGTACTTTAGCAATTATGGCAGGCGGAGATAATGAAACTTATGATAAAGTTTTACCCTTTTTTAAATTGATGGGAAAAAATATTGCATACATGGGTAAAGCAGGAGCAGGACAGCATACGAAAATGAGCAACCAAATTCTTATTGCTACAACAATGATAGGTGTTGTTGAATCTTTATTATATGCATATAGAGCTGGAAATGATTTAAATGAAGTAATTAATGTAATTGGGAAAGGTGCTGCTGGATGTTGGTCAATCAACAATTTGGGCCCAAGAATTGTGGATGGTAATTTTGATCCGGGATTTTATATAAAGCATTTTATCAAAGATATGGGGATAGCGCTACAAGAAGCCAAACAAATGAATTTATCTTTGCCAGGACTAGCCCTTGCTTATCAATTTTATATTTCAGCAACAGCTATGGGATTAGAGAACCTCGGAACTCAAGGTCTTTATAAGGTATTTGTTAAAATGAACGGAATAGAGATATAAATAATAAATGTTCTCTAGATTAAGAGACATCAATTACTTTTTCAATTTGTTTAATTGATTTTAGCACAAAATTTTTCTCTTTTATTGTAAGTTTAATAGCATTCTGAGGACATACATCGACACATCGTCCGCATCCGCGACATTCTAAACTAATTTCTGCACGATTGTTATTTATATGAATTGCATCGACAAAACATATATCTTTTAAACAGGTACCACAGCCAATGCAAGCATCTGTCACTTTTACTTCTACTCCTGGCATTTTTTGTATTTTTGAGCCGATCATTGGTGCTAGAACGGGTGTAACTCTCCATAAACAACAACAAGGATCACAATTACAAATTGAAAGTAGTTTATTACCTGGATTTACTCCTAACCATTGCTTATCCAATAAATTTCGCCCTATCATATGAACTAAACCTGCCTCTCTGCATTTTTTTATATGCCCAAGAGCTTCTTCTTTTGTTACTAGCCTTCCTAATTGAGGATTAATTCCTAAGACAGCCTCTCCTAAGAATAAACAGCCTAGATCACGGGGATAATTTTCACATTGCATAGATTCCCTACAAATACAAAAATTCATTATCCAATGGTATTTAGATTTATGAATAAAATATTCTAAAACTTGAGATGGGAGAACTATGTCTGATTGCTTTTCAATCTCTTTATTTATAGCAATAACCTTATCTAATGGTAAATAAATGATATCATCCCCTTTGAATAACAAGAAATCGAATAAATTACCAAGAATCGGAATCCTAGTTAGTTTGGCTATAAATTTTATATTAGGAAATACTTTTTTGAGTAATTTAACAAACCATAGAGGCCTTGCCATAAAAATTTCACAAGGTTTAACTTCAATTTAATGATAAAATTGAATATCTTTTATTAAATTTTAAATTTTTTATATATTCCATTAAATCTGCTCTTTATTTATATTTTAAAATAAACAGTGAGTGTATCGTCTTGATAATAATGTATAAATTAAGAATTCAATAGTTTATCGTGTAATATCTTTAATCAATAGAATTACTGAATTTATCATCATATAATATTTTAATCTCTTTCTTCAACTTTTTTAATTTCTCACCTTTTAATGGATAGAAATACATAAGAATTATCGAAATTGCTACAAAAATTAATGGAACCAAGGCAGCTCCCAAACGTATACCTAAAATAGCATTATGCGATTGAATAGGTTTACTACCATCATACCCAAAATAGTCTAAAAATAGGGTAAAAATGAAGATTAGAATAGACTTAGAAAGAGCTACACAAATAGCATTGATTCCAAAAAATATTCCTTCATTTCTTGAATTTGTTCTTAATTCATATTCATCAGCAATATTACCAATTAAGGGCATTATTAAAATCCAATGAGCGTTCGTTCCTACTATTATAAATATGTAGCTCATAACCATTAACCAATAGTTTTTAATGATCAATAAGCTAAGGCATCCTAATAAAGTTAGACTCAAAAAAATAATAAGCGTTTGGTAAACACCTATCCTTTTACTTGTTAATCTTACAACAAGATAAGCAATAAAGGCTGCTGGAAGTGAAATAGCTCCTGCTAAAGTAGCTAATAAACCTGATACCTGAATAACATCATCAATGTAATAAAATAAGAAAGTTAAATATGTTTGAGCCACACCGCTCATTAGAAATGTGTAACAAATAAAAATAATAAAAGCCCGTGATTTAAAAGTCTCTTTAATGATATGTTTTAGATTAAGGAAATCTTTCTCTTTATAAATTCCTAAAGGTTCTTTTAAACCCTTTATTCCATAGATTAAAAAAAAAGTACTAGTAAGACCTAAACCACTAAACATTAGAAGAATAGCTATAATTGGAGTATCTTTAGTTAAAAAATATAATGGGAGTAGGTAAGAAAGAACTCCTAAAAGAGTTTGAAATATCATACTAACAATTACAATTGAAGACCTTTCATTATCATCATCTGTAATTGACACTAATAAACTATTTCTGTTAATCATAAAAATAGTTAAACCAGTATCAAAAAGAAATAAACCTGTTAATAATATGAAAAAAATAAGAATTTGATCCCATGTTGGATTTACTAAATACAACAAAAAAAATCCCCCTATTAGAAAGGGTAATGATTTCCACATCCAGTGAAGTCTTTTTCCTTTACCTTCTATCGGTCTCTTTTTATCTGAATAATAACCAAAAAGGGGATCATTTATAGCATTCCAAAAACCGTATAACAAATATACAATTCCAAATAAAACCTCGGGAAATAAAATAAAATCAGTATAATAGGTTAGTAGTGAAAAATCAATCAGACTTTGTGCTAATGTAGCACCTGCAATTGAAATTCCAAAATATGCTTTTTGATTAAAGGAAACTTTATGACTAGATATAGTAATTTCACTTTTTACCTTCTTCCTTCTTCCAAGAACCATTAAATATAATATTATTTCTTTCGGTTAAATAGATTAATATAAAGAGGAGAATAAATGAATTAAATAAAATCCTTAATATTTACTTTTAATATTATTGTTTCCATTTTGGGTTATCTATTATTTCTGGTTTTCCATCTCTTTCAATTATTAATTTTCGAAAACCTTTTGTTTCAATAGTTTTATAATCATGTCCTGCATCTGCTCTAAATGCAAAAAACATAATTAATGGTTCATTATTATCAATATTAATACTTCTATGGGCAAATCTGGGAGGTACATAAACAGAAAGTCCTGGCTTCATTTCCTGGAATTCAACTTCACCCTCAGGATTTTCCATCAATAAGTATCCATGACCTTTAATACAGTAATATATTTCAGCAGTATCAATTTTCGCATGAAAATGTCCTTTTGTCATGAAATATTCATTACCTACTTTACCAGGATAAAGAATAGTGGTTCCATACGCTAATTCTCCAGGATTTTCTGGCATTCCTAAATCATAAAACTCATATACTACAATATCACCCGAATTTAGCATTTCTTTTAATTTACTATTATCAAGATACATTCCTTCCATATCAGACAGAATTCTTTTTATTGAATTTCTATCAGGTGATAATCCATTATCAAGACTAAACTTTATAATGAAGGATTTTTCATTTTTCACTTTTTCCGCCTCATTTCTTATCTTGCTTCTGCAACAATTCTATATATTTCACCAAATTTTGGTTTGTTAGTTAGTATCCCCATGGCGTCCATGAAAAAAAAACCCTTTAAAAATAAAAAGTTAACTAAACAGTACTTAAAATTGTTATCAATTCAATGATATCACAAGATAATTTTATATAGATTAGAAATGTAAATTTTATTTACTTACATCGGATTAATAAAAACATGAAAATCAATATTGACCTTTTAAGAGAGTTAGAACAATCTATTGACATATTTCATCCAGAAAAAGGAAAAATCCCTATAAAAATGTTAGGTTTTGGAGAAATAAGTTTAGTTTTTGAAATATTAGATGATTCTGAACATTTAGCTTATAAAAGAATCCCAATATTTGATAATGAGAACCAAGTAAAACGCCATATATGGGCTTATAGAGAATATAATAAACTCCTTAAGGAGAGAGTTGGGTTAAACCTTCCAGATTATGATGTTGCGTGGTTTAAAGATCAGGAAGGAAAAATTCAGTTTTATTGTGTTCAAAAGAAAATCAACTCAGATTCTGTTGGAAATAGAGTTATCCATGTTTTAAAGAATGATGAAATTAAAACTTTAGTGCTTTTGGTGATGAGAGAGTTAAAAAAAGTATGGGGATATAGTAAGAAAAATAGCGTTATAGATTTAGGTCTTGATGGGCAAATTTCTAACTTTGCCATAATTAACTATGACTCGAACAACCCCAAAGTGAATTTAGATACAAAATTATATTATTTAGATACGAGCACTCCAATGTTAAGAGTTAATGGAATAGAAGCAATGGAAGCGGTACTTTTTTTAAAAAGTGCCCCTTCTTTTTTGAGATGGCTACTAAAAGCCCTTTTTCTTGAAGAAACAGTTGGAAGATATTATGAATGGAGAAAAGTTACCATAGATCTTATTGCAAATTTCTTTAAAGAACAACGACCTGAATTAATACCTAATTTAATTAGATTGGTAAATAAATTTTTTAGAGAAGAAGCTCCTGAATTTGAAATAGAGCCTATAACCTTTGAAGAAGTTCAGAAATACTACAAAAGTGATAAGAATATATGGGTTATCTTCCAAAGTGTAAGGAAATTTGATCGATATCTTAAAACAAAAGTATTTAAGAAAAAATATGACTTCTATCTTCCAGAGAAAATAAAAAGATGAAGTTTTTACTCCTTTTCATTTAAAACTTAAACTTGTGATGAATATGGGTTTTAAACCAAAAGTATACTTCACTTCAAATGTCTTTACTCCTTCTGAAATTGGTTCTAACGATAAGATTAATCAAAAAATTAGAGATAATATAAAAAAATTGTGGAATATGCTAAGCAATATTGCTGAATTAAAGATTTTTAACGGTAGGTTTCCGACAGAAGCGGAATCTCAAAGGAATATTGAAGAATTTAACCCTGATATAATAGGGTGCCATCTAAGTCAAAAAATATCTGCAAGTATTTTGGAGGAATCTAGAATTTTTGCTATATGCACCTCCACTGCAGGGTACAATCACATCCAAAAAACCCAAAATGATGATATTCTTATCACACACACTCCTGGTGTACTTCATGAGACTGTTGCGGATTATACCATAGCATTAATTATGGCAAATTTAAGGAACTTAATTGATCTCCACAATCATGTTTGGAATGGAAACTGGTCTACTAATAATAAATGGGATATTGATCAAAATTTATCTTCAGTAATTTCCAATAAAATTCTTGGCATTGTAGGTCTAGGAGAAATTGGAAAAGAAGTCATAAAAAGGTTGTATCCTTGGGGTGTAAAAATTTTATACTATGATATTATTCGGATGAAAGAGTTTGAGAAGATATATCCTAATATCGAATTTAAAGATAAAATAATAGAAGTCTTTCAAGAATCAGATATAATAAGCCTCCATATTCCATTGAACAAATTTACTAAAAAAATTATAAATAGAGATTTATTGAAACTAATGAAAAAAAATGCTCTTCTAGTGAATACTGCTCGTGGGCTTTTACTTGATTTCGACGCTCTATTAGATCTTTTAGAAAAAAGAGAAATCCAAATTAATCTCGCAATTGATGTCTTTCCCATCGAACCAATCGATATTGAAACACTCAAAAGATTAAATAAAATTAAAAAAATCCAACCAGAGATAGAATATTATTATTGCCACATAATGCGAGTGCAGACGCAGACACTCGAGGAAAAATGAATACTATGTTTTTAAATGACATTATTAAAATAATAGAATCAAAATCATTAGAGGATCTTAGAGAAATTCATTTAATTCCAGAACAAAAAAGTGAAATATCTAAGAAAAATTGGAGAATATATAATTATTGGAAAAATTGAATTTTTATGATTCGCGCATTTATAGCTATAGAATTAAAAGATAAAGATACAATTGAAAATATAACTTCATTTTCTTCAAGGTTAAAACAAAATCAACCAAAAGTTAAACTTGTGGAACCGGTAAATCTTCATATTACAGTAAAATTCCTGGGAAATATTCCTGAATCTATAGCAACAAAAATCTATCAAATTTTAAAAGAAGATATAAATGAATCTATTTTCCAAGGAAAAACACTTGAATTTAAATTGAAGGGTGTTGGTCAATTTAATAGATTTTCGGTATTGTGGATAAAACTTATTGGTGATATACAGTTCCTTCAAACTATTAAAGAAAAAGTCGAACAATTGTTATATGAGAAATTAGACATTAAATATGATAAGAGAAAAGAATTCAAAGCTCATTTAACGATTGGAAGGTTAAAATCCAAAAATATTAACTACAATAATTTTAATATATTTAAAAAATTAATTCAAGAAAACAGGAATTTAGAGTTCGGCACTTTTAAAATAAATGAAGTCAAATTAAAAAAGTCAGTCTTAACTCCAAAAGGTCCAACATATTCTGATTTGGTTTATTAAATGTCAAAATATCCTATTAAAGCAATTGTTTGGGATTTGGATGGAACATTAATACATTTTAAAATCGATTTTATAAAAGCAAGAAAAGAAGCAATTAAAATATTTCTGAAGAACGGAGTCCCTGAAAATTTGCTTTCTCTAAAATCTAAAACATTAGATAATGCTAAAATTGCCAGAAATTTTTTTGAATTAAAGGGAATTTCAGAAAGTAAATTAAATGAAATAATGCAAGACGCAGATTCAGCTATAGCTAAAGTGGAGTATGAAGCCGCTATAAATCCGACTATGGTGAAAGGTATTGATAAAGTTTTAGAATTTGCTAAGAACCATAGTCTTAAACAAGCCATTTTTACATATAATACTCAAGAAAATGCTAAAACTTCTCTAGCAAACATTAACCTCTTACATTATTTCGAACTAATTGTTGGTCGGGATAATATAAAAAATCCTAAACCACATCCAGATCATTTAAACTTAATATGTGATAAATTCTCAGTAAAAACTCAAGAAATAGTAGTTATCGGAGATATGGGAAGAGATATCGAAGCGGCACTAAATGTTGGGGCACATTCAATCCTGGTTTATACTAAATTATCAGAATTCTTTAAATCAAATGCTTACAAAAAGGCAGATATTATAATTAAACCAAATGATATCCCTTTTAAACTAACAGAGGCACTTGAAAAATTGTTGGAGATAAATAAAAAAAATTATAAATAGAATTTATACTATTAATGACATAAATCTAATTTAAAAATAGAATTTTAATATAAAAAAAGAGTTTAATCTTTAAAATGGGAAGAATTGAGTTTGACCTTGATGTCCTTAAACCGCACCAACCTGACAATTTTGACTTAGCAAAAGCCTTAGAAGAGATCCCTGGAGTAAAATTTGTCCAAATAAAAGTTGACGAAATTGACCAGAAGACAACCTCTGTTTTTATTACTATAAAAGGAACTGATGAACTTTCGCTGGAAACTCTTAAAGAGGCTTTAGAAGATATGAACTGTGCTCTACATAGTGTAGATAGAGTCCAAATCGATAAAAGAACCTAATTTATTTTATCATTTTTTTAAAAAAAATTAAATATTCCAAAAATGTCTCAACAAATAGCTCCAAAAGTATTTAAAGTAATAGAAGAAGATGGAGAAATAGATGATGAATTGGATTATGCTTTAATGAATTATTTAATACAAAATAGAGGGCCAGGATATACTGCTTGTCAACCTAAACTTGTTGAATTAGAAAATGGTAAAACAGCTATAAGCATGGGTATTGATAATACCTTTATTGATAAAGAGAATAAAATTATGGGATTAGGGATAGTAGGAAATTTAATTATTGATTATGATACTTTACAAGTCCTCTATTGTACTCCAGCTGAAGAACTTGAACAAAATGTTGATAAATTAAAAAAAGCAGGGATTCAACCAAAACCTAGACCTAAAGGAAAATATTGAATTTTGTAACATCAAGGTGTACTTTCTTTTATAAAAGATTCATTATTTCTTATTATAGAAAAAATTTATTTTTAATCACATTCTAAACAGTATAAAGAAAATGTCAATTAAAGAAAGTAAAATCACACATTTAATAAGAGAATTTTTAATTCAAGAAGGTTTATTAAGGCAAAATTTACCTGATAGTGAAAAAAAACTTGAGTTTGGATTTCAATTCGTTTTTCCCCCTGGACCTGTTGGCCAGAATATGTTTGTATTAAAACCAAAACAAAAAAACCTAATAGTAATATCCTGCCGAATTCAAATATCACCTCAACACGTTAGTGCTTTAAATTCTTTAAAGGATAATAAGAAAATGCAATTCTTTATGGATTTACGAAAGTTTTTCTTATTAAAGGATATCTTCTTTAGAATAGATATTCAAAATAATAGATATGAAATAAGTGATCAGATTTTTCTTAATAAAAATGGTACAATTTCAAAAAATTCTTTTTTTAGGAGCGTACGTAAAGTTTTTACATGTGCAGCATATTCAAACATGATATTAAGCAATTATTGTTCAACTAAATTAAAACCAGAAGATCTCTCTAAAACTGAAGATTTTAACTCAGATTTTTCTCTTTATTCATAATGAGTAATCCTATTAATGGTGAATTACAATTTTTCAAAAATGGTTGCGTGCTTTAGGAAAACTTGATTATGTTCAAGGAAATGCAAGACCAGATGTAAAATGTATATTATGCTCTGTGAGAGATAATGATGAGAGAGTAATTTCGTTAAAAATTTATCATGATAATATGCTTTTCATTTCTTTAAATCTCTATCCGTATAATCCAGGTCATCTGATGATTGTTCCAAATAAACATCTTACTAAATTTACAGATCTTACAAGAGAGGAACTAATCCACCTAACAAGGACAATACAAGGAATACAAATGCTTTTGGATGATCTGTATAACCCAAAAGGGTATAATATTGGAATAAATCAAGGAAAAATTGCTGGTGGTAGTATAGAACATATCCATATCCATATTGTACCTCGATATAGTTCTGAATTAGGTTATATTGATATTGTAGGTAAAACAAGGGTAGTTCCAGAGGGTTTAAATTCAGTGAAGAAGAAATTAGAAGAAAGAATTGATAAGTATTTAAATGATGAATTTTTTAAAAATTTTTAAAATAAGAAAAATTAAAAAAAAACTATAAGTTTTAAAAATTAACCAAGTTATCTAGTAGCGTTTCTTACATCTGCTGCAGTAACTCGCTTTCTTTTGTCAGCTTTACAAATCTTTAAAGCATCCTTTGTCGCGTCTGCGGCTTTCTTTTCTAAGAAGCCAATTAGCTTATCTAAAGCTTCAGCAGCGACTAAATCAGCGCCTTCTTTTTTCATCAAACGTCTGATTGGTGCTTTTGCAATGTAAGTCTCTCCCTTCTTAGCTTTTGGAGCAGGTTTCTTTTTAGCCATAATTACATTCCTCCACTTACTTTTTTATTATATTCTTGTTTTTTTTTGATTGATAATTAATATTAACTACTCATTTCTATTATATAAATGTTATGTTTCGAAATGATACTTTAAGGAAGTTTCATCAATAGAATTTTTTAGATCTGAAATGTGCTAAATATATTTAGACCGACAAAATACCATTATTAAAATAAATTTTTAATTTTTATTAAATAGCAAATAAATTTTTTTCGATTTCATTTATTTACTAGATATTAATTTCAACAAGAGATATTAAATATATAATATAATAGTTGAGATAAGATGAAATTTTGAAGTAAGTGAAA
>JAEOSD010000192.1 GCA_016840545.1 Promethearchaeota archaeon | reverse complement strand
GAGGAAAATTCCTTTTTGATTTTCAAATAATAACATCCTCTTGCTGTCCTTTAAACTTTCAATTCTTCAATGCCCAAAATGATAATATATTTTACAACCTTATCATCAACGTTAGTCAGTGGTTCATAGCTTATATTTAAATCATCATTTTTGTCTCTTCCAATAATTAGACAATCATAAAATACAGGATCG
This sequence comes from Promethearchaeota archaeon, assembly GCA_016840545.1. Taxonomy (GTDB): domain Archaea; phylum Asgardarchaeota; class Lokiarchaeia; order Sigyniarchaeales; family SOKP01; genus SOKP01. Next base: position 4,198 of record JAEOSD010000192.1, on the reverse strand, counting down.
CCTCTATGATTGATAACGACTCTATCAGCAACTAAGACTCCATTCATTATAAGAGAAATAGGGTTTTTAAGGATTTCTCCTTTAAAAAATTCCAAATGGTTAATTCCTAGCTCATAATCATCTAAAAAGAGTCCTGCTGTGTGGAGAAGATTTAATGTGAAAGGAAACGCATCTGAGAATTGTCCTTCAGAATAGAGTTGCATTATATCATCGGGGACTAACACAGAATATTCAATTCTCGATAAATTTTCATTCCAATGAAAATCTAAGACTTTGCAAAATGCAGATTTTTTCTTATAACTCGTTTCAAAACCCACCTTTAACCCTTTCGATATAAATATTCCTTCTGAATATGAGATTTTCATATTATCTGAGAAGATAATCGAATTAGGGGCATCATTACATTTAGTAATAATTGAACCGTTAAAATCTCCTTCGATTTTAATTCTTTTCAAAGAATCATAAAGAATATGACTACTTACACTATTCATAATGGTTTTATTATCAGTGTTTCTAAGGGTGGATCATTTAATTTTCATTGTTTATGCATTAATATTATATATCAAAGTAGTCATTAATTAATATTAGGTTTAATAAGAATTAAATTTTCCATAATATGGCGACTTTTAGTATTTCTCAGGATTTATCTCAGCTCAATAAAGCTGAATTATTGGAACGATCAGGAGAATTTATTTTTTCAACAGGATTAAATGATGGAGCTTCCAAATTATGTAGGGCAAATATGAAATACGGGCTTGCTCAATTCCATCTTATTCAGCAAAAATATGGATTGGAACCTAAAGCAACATTTATTTCATCTCCCGATGAAACAATTTCACGAAACAATTTCAGATGGAATTCTGGATTAGGATATGGGGGCAGATTAAATTGGGGTTCTGGAAATGAAAAACTCGTTTTTCTTAATGTTAAACCAAATTGCTGCGGAATTTTATGTGGAGGATTAAATGAATTACCAGATCCATATGATCTTATTAAAAATATTGATAAAATTAAATCAACCGAATTATATCATAAAGATATTTTGATTAATTGGGATTATGGGATATCAAATCATTTTATTAATTGTTTTGAAACAAAAAATTTATCAGATATAAACCTACCCCCATACACGTTTTTTATCCATGGTTCTGCCCCTGAATTTCAAGATGATAAACATGGAATTGGTTTATATGTTGACAAGTCTAACACATTAAAAGAATTTGCAATAGAAGAAAATACAATTTTTGGCAATCAATATATTTTACTTGATTCAGATGCTGACAAATATTTGAAATTTAATGAACAAGCTCTAAAATTTTCAAATTTAAAAAGAGAACTTATTGCTAATCATTTATTTAATAGCAATTATCAAGTAATTTGTAATCAACCCCATCAATTTCTTAAAGATTACAATAATATGTATCTAGGTACTAATTGTACAGATATTAATTGTAATTATATCAATTCAAATATCTTTCCAACAGCTCTAAGGGCCGATATGGCGTGTTATTTATTTACAGGTAAGAAAAACTTTTCAGAAATAACCTTAAAGAATAATAATTTTATAAAAAGAGCAGAAAATTTGGATCTTTTAGAGTTGCTGAGAAACTCACATATTCTAGCTCATGGTGGAGGTTATAGTCTACCAGATATAAATAAAGTATTAAAAGTTTTAGAATATAAAGATCAACGATATTTTGTATGTGAATTGATAAAAGACTCAAATAAATTGAAAATAGTTAGGCATATGAAAGAATTACAATTTGAATATAGAGGAAGAGATGTTATCCTAAAAATTTTACAATTGGAATTAGGTGAAATAATTGCTCGTTTGAACCCGGTCTTTTCTTTAAAATTATAATTTATTTTGCATCTATTCTATTTTAGCACCTAATGAGATTTCTTTATCAGGTATTAATATTGATACTTTTTCTCCTTCAACAGCCGCAAGTAACATTGCTTCACTTTGAATTCCCCGTAATTTTCTAGGCTCTAAATTTGTTAATACTACTATTTTTTTATTAATTAAATCTTCTAACTTATAATGTTCGGCTAATCCTGCTACGAGAGTTCTTTTTTCTGTCCCTAAGTCAATAATTATTTTATATAATTTATCTGCTTTAGGAACTTTTTCGAGCGATTCTACTTTTGCGATTCTAATATCTAATTTCTTAAAATAATCATATGAAATCAATTCTTTTTTACCTCCTTTTTGTTTCTTTTCTCTTATTTGATTTAATTTACTTTGTATTTCTTCAATCTCTAATTTTTGAAAAATTGGTTCTGGTTTGCTTATTTTGGTTCCAGATTTAATAGAATTTTCGTTTATACTTTCCCAAGAAATATTTTTTAATTCTGGCGTGTTTAAATATGACAAGACTTTTTCTGAAGTATCAGGTATAAATGGGCTTAATAGAATTGCTAACGCATATACTGCTTGAGCACAAATATTAAATACATGTCCTGCTTTTTTTTTATCTTGTCTGATTAAATGCCAAGGTGCTTTATCATTCAAATATACATTTCCTTCTTTTCCAAAACTTACTATATCTCGTAATGCTTTCCTTAATCTAAAATTTTCTAAGCTTTCGCTAATTTCCTTACCAATTGAATTTACTTTTTCTATGAACTTCTTATCAATATCATCATATTCTAATTTATCTGGAATAGTTTTATTAAATTGTCTATCAATGAAGGTTAGGGTTCTGTGGATAAAATTTCCTATATTGTCGTTTAAAGTTTTAATATTATTATCAAATTCAGACCATAAGAATGAAGTATCACTTGTTTCTGGACGATTATAAAGCAAATTAAAACGCCAATAATCAAGAGGAGCAAGTTCTAAAGCTTCATCTATCCAAATTCCAACTCCTCGAGATTTTGAGAATTTATCATTTTCATACATTAACCATTCTGTTGAGGATACATTATAAGGAAGAACTAATTTATCTTCATCCTTTTTGTCTGCATTATATGCAATCAATAATCCTGGAAATACAATTAAATGGAAAATAATATTATCTTTACCGATAAAATATACTGTTTTTGTATCGGGATCTTTCCAGAAATAATCAAATTTTTCTGGTTGATTAATAATTTTTTCTGCCCATTCTTTAACGGCAGAGACATAGCCTAAAACTGCCTCAAACCATACATAAATTGTTTTTCCTTCTGCACCTTTAAATTTAGCAGGAATTCCCCATTCCAAATCTCTTGTTATCGATCGCTCTGGTAATCCTTCTGCAATGCTATTTAAACACATTTGTCGAGCATTAGATGGAATTATTTTATTCTCTTCTATTAACTGTTTAAGCTGATTTTGAAGTTTAGGAAAATCTAAATACCAGTGTTTGGTTTTACGAATTACTGGTGTGTTCCCACAAATAGTACAATACGGTTTCTTTAATTCGAGAGGAATTAATAATTTTTGACAACTATCACATTGATCACCTCTGGCTTTTTCAGCTCCACAATGAGGACAAATTCCTTCTATGAACCTATCTGGAAGGAAAAAATTATCATTTTCACAATAAAAGGATTCGATTTCTCTTTCAAGTATAAACCCATTTTTTTGAATATCTAAATAAAAATTTTGTACAAATTCAATATGAGTTGGATTATGCGTAATAGTATAGTTATCATGCGAAATTTTCCATTTTTTATGCAATTCTTTTATTATTTCATGATTTTTCAATGCTAATTCTTCAGCTGATATTCCCTGCTTTTTGGCTTCCACTGCGACAGGTGTACCATGAGAGTCTGATCCTGATACAAATACTACTTCATCTCCTTTCATTCTGAGAAATCTTGCAAATACATCCGCAGATAATGTACTTCCAATTAAGTTTCCAAGATGAGGTGGCCCAGAAGCATAAGGCCAAGCAGAAGTTATTACCCATTTAGTTTTCTTTGCCTGTGCCAAGTAAATTATCACCTTTCTTTCTTTTTATTATAAAAAGAACATTATCTTAAATACTTTTAATAAAAAGATAGTCTTTCTTACGAAGCATTTATTAAATTAATTGATTATTCATTTATAATCTGTGCTCCACAATTTCTACATCCTTTGATTTCATTATACATTTTTTCTAAGCAAGGTTCATGATAAAATGAGCCACATTTTTCACATTTGTATACTTTATAATCTCCCAGAAATATACTATAACAATACGAACATGATGAATTAATTTGACGAATA
>JAEOSD010000191.1 GCA_016840545.1 Promethearchaeota archaeon | reverse complement strand
AATCTATAATCAAAATTTTTATATATCTTTGTAATTTCTTCTATGAAGTTGCCCTAACAACATGAATTAAAGATTATATACAATAATTATTTTTATAACAAAGTATGCTGTTATTTTCAGTTCTTTTTCTAATATTAGGATTTTTTGGATTGTATTATGGCGCTAAATTTGTGATCATTAGTCTTGAAAATATTGCAGATCGCTTAAATATTAGTCATATAATGGTAGGGCTAACGATTTTATCGATTGGGACTAGTTTACCTGAAATTGCTGTTAGTATATTGGGGGCTATTGATAAGGTTTTGGGTATTGATCCTAACATTGATGGAATAGTCATAGGAAATAAAGTTGGTTCTTTTTTGACTCAAATCACTTTAATTATTGGAATTTTAGCTGTAAGTCAACCTATCTTCGTTAGCAAATGGGAATTGAGAAGAGAAGGACCTATGCTTTTTATTTCAATATTGATTTTTCTTTTTTTCTCCTTGGATGGAATTCTTACTCAATTTGAAGCATTCCTAATGATAATAATATATACTATTTATCTAATTTTTGTAATTTGGAGTGAGAGACATTTACAAAAAATTAAATTAGATTCTAAGTATACTGAAAAAGAACGTTTAGATGCTGTAAGTTTTGAACCTGTTAAAAGTCCTCGTAAAAAATCATCTTCACCTAGAGATTTCGGTATTTTTCTTCTTGGACTTGCAATATTAATAATCGCAGCAGAGAGCACATTACTTTCAGCACATGATTTATCAAAAGAATTTCAAATTCCTGAAAATGTAATCGGAATATTACTCGTTGGATTTGGTACAAGTTTACCAGAACTTTTTGCGGACTTAACTGCGATTAGGAGAGAATCATTTGGAATCGCAGTAGGGGATATTTTAGGTTCCAATATATGCGATATCTTATTAGCCACAGGATCCGGTGCAATACTAATTAATTTTGATGTTCCTATGATAATTCTGTTTTTTGATATACCCGTTCTATTCTTGGCTTTAATCTTAGTTATTTACTTCTTATGGAGTGAGAAAATCCTTAAAAGATGGGAAGGAAGTATATTAATCGGATTTTATGGCGTATACACAATTTTAAAATTAGTCTTGTTTCAAATTTAGATATTTAAAAAAGATCGTGAAACAGCTAAAATTCTTTAAATTTTCATATCAAATATATGTTTATAATATATATGAGAAGAGATTGCTATGGTTACAATAAATTATTGTAATGTTTGTTTAAAATACAGTAATCTATTATCCTTAGAAGTTGAAATGTGTAAAATTTAAGATTAAAATAAGGTTGATTAGGGTGTTTTATTATGTATAACTTATCTAAATAATTTAAAATATTTAATAATAAAATACCTTAATTTATATCCATAAATTATATTTAAACCATCTGTAGGTTTTGGAAAGTTTTGAATATGCTATAACATTAACTGAAGAAAAGAACTTAAATCTCTCAAATATATTCATTTGAGATAATAATTAGAATTTTTCAACAAAATTATAACAAATTTCAAGATTTTTAGTCTAGGATTATTCATATCTATGAAAAAAATTAGCATTTTGAAATTTCATATGGTAAACGAAAATTTAAAATTAATATTAATATTAAGTTGCTAAAAAAGATCAGAAAATTAGACCTTCATTGAGGAAAAATCGTGGGGGATGATATGATATCTTCAGAATAATATCGGTCTACTTGCTATTAAAAAATTATTACAAGAAATAAATAATTAAATACTAATAAAAAAAAGGAAATTTATTGTTTATTCTGATTTTAATTTGTCCAAAAGTTCATACAGACGCTCGTAGCCCTCATTAATCCCTTTTTCCATGCCAAATTGGATCATACCATCACGGTCGGCAACAGACATATATACAGCTTGAGATGTAACCCTTGTTCTATTTCCAAGGAGTACTTCAAATAACGCGGTTTCCAAAGAAACATGACCGGATTCTGGAAGACCTTCAAATTCAAAAGTTCTAATAATTCTCTGTGGTGGAAGGACTTTAACGCTTCAATGAGATATGAATTTAATAACGATTAAATTTAATATTTAACTGTCATTAAAGAAAAATGTTTCATACATAGTTAAATATTTTATACATAGTTGTATAACCCTATAAAAAGAGGTTTATCCAAGAATCAAATAAAAATTCTTAAATTGCATTAATAAATTAATTTCGAATAAAAGGATGAATTTTAATTATGAGAAAAGATGAAGAAATCAATATTTATCTTGATAAAATTGAAGAACTTGAAGAAATTATAATGAGATTAGAAGCTCTTATCCCAGAAGAAGATATTAAAAAGAAAAGTAGAAAAAAGAAAATGATGGATTCAAAACTCGCTATTGAACTCGATGAAAAAGATAAAAAATTGAGAGAATTAAAGGATAGAATGGGTTTCTTAAGAAAAGAAAATTCACAACTCAGACAAGAATTAGAAAAAATAAAGCTTGCTAATAGTAGCTCATCAAGGATTAACATTGAGGATTTAAGACCTGAACCACTCCTAAATGACTTGGTAAAAGAATTACAATATATAGTGAATAATCAGAGATTAATAATTAGTAAATTAAAAACTAATAAAGTTGATAAGGAAGATCTTCTTAAAAAATTAAGATATAAAGAAGAAGAAATTAAACTTCTAAAGTCAGAAATCTCACATTTAAATCATAAAAAAAAAGTTTTTAAATTATTCTAATTTTTTAATTTGTTAATTATCAATCTCGAACTAAGTAAGCAATGAAAGATCGAGATATTCTAGAGATAATAAACTGTGAATTAATAACTTTATAACCTGCTCTTAGCGTATTGTTCACTTTTTCTTCAAATGTACTCGAAAGAGCTCTCTTTTTATGAATCTCCTTATAGTATTCTTCAATTATTACTTTAAATTCTGATGACTTAGTAGATTACTCATGTTGATCTTAAATATAACACCACTATATTGTGAGTATATTTTATAAATTCTCAAAATTATTCAAATTTTTTGATTATTTATTAATTATAGACTTATAGAATTAGAAATTGATTGATTAGATCTATAACCGCAAAATGAGAAAATTTGAAATGAAAATAGATAAAAATATTTATGCGTAAAATTATAAAATATCTTGAAGCCTAAAATTTAAAGGAAAGGGAAAATCAGGATTGAGAAAGAAAAAAAAAGAGAATACTAAAAAGGAAAAAAAAGAGGAAGAGTATCTGATTACTTCTACCAGGCATTTAGAGAAGCGACTCCGTGACCTAGAAACAGAAAAACAATTAATAGATACTGAAAGAATGAGATTGGAACAAGAGTTACATCGTTTAAGAAACGAAATTGATAGGTTTAGAGATGCGAAGGGAAGAAAATCTCCTATTTGGCGTTTGATGCAGTTAATCCCTGCTAATATTAGAAATCTTTTTGGTGAAATCCTTGAAAAGCTTATGTTAATTGTGCTTAATACCCGAGATTTAGGAAAACAAAATTTACGAGATGTAAAATCAGGTTTTTCTACTTTACTTGAAGAAATTGAAGCATTAAGGAAAATGATTCAAGAACCACGCAAAAAACTATTAAAATGGTATGAATTATATAGTGGAAAAGCTAGCCAACTTCAAGTTAGTAATAATATAGTAGAAAAAGAAGAGAAAAAAAAATTTGAGTATGCATTTAAAATTATCGTACTTGGAAAACCTGAAAAAACTGCTTTTATTTTAAAGTCTGTAACAGGAATATTTATTGAAGACATCAGGAATACAATTGGGGCTGATTTTTACATTAAAAATGTCGAAATTGAAGGTATTAATGTTTCACTTCGAATTTGGGATTTTGCTGCTGAAGAACGTTTTCGATTTTTACTTCCACAATATATTAGAGATGCTAATGGTGGTATAATAATGTATGATGCAATTGACGCAAAAAGCTTAAAAAATGTATCTGAAGTTCTTGAGATAGTTAAAAAGAATGTTGGAGAAATTCCAATTTTTTTAGCAATTCCCGAACTACCCTCTAAAAACGAAGAATTTGTGGATCTCACAAGAAAGTATACATTTACAGATATAACCTCTGAAGTGGGACCAACTGGGGAACACGCTTTCGAATTACTCACGAAAAAAATGCTTGAACGTGAACATATTGAATGATAAATGAGATAGGAAAAATAGGATTAAAAATTAAAATAGCACCATTATTCATATTTTTTAATTATGGTTAATTGGAATTATTTATGAAATCTAATGAAATTGAATCAGATATTCCTAACAAATGCCCTAAATGTGGCAGTGAATTAAAAGAACGTACCGGAAAGTATGGCAAATTTTTAGGTTGTACTAAATTTCCAGAATGTCGATATACTGTAAAAGATATTAGGTCCTATGTGCATGTCAAAATAAGATAACACTAAAAATTTCTCA